>NZ_JBQQCB010000027.1:0-108651 GCF_052246675.1 Nonomuraea sp. KM90
GGTCGTGGGAGGTGGGTTCGGGGGGTCGTCCGGGAGGGGGAAACCGGTCAGGACGATTGCGGCGCCCGTGCCGGGGCCGGCCTCGTCGAACCAGCGGGGCCAGAGGCCGAGCTGGAGGTCGGCGGAGGAGAACCAGGCCCGCCAGTCCCCGACCGGCCCCAGCCCGAGGCGGGCGCGGACCTCGTCGATGCCGCCGGCGAGCACGTGCTGGTGCAGGTGGCGGGCGACGTCGGTGGCCATGGGCTGGATCGGGGCCACCGCCACCCAGGCGGCGGGCACCCCGAGCAGCTCCCGTACCAGGAGCACGGACAGGGCGGAGGTGTGCCGGCCGACCAGGACCGTGCGGCCGGGCAGGACACGGGCGGCGAGCGCGCGGCACTCCGTCGCGAGCTGGTCGAAGAGGGCGTTGCGGCGGTAGAAGCCCAGCCAGTCCAGCGTGGCCTTCCCGCCGGGCAGCAGGGCGGTGTCGGCGGAGTAGCGCTCGAACCCGTCCGGCGTGTCGATCGGTACGAACCCGAGCCCCGCCTCCTCGACCCGCCCCCGGTACGGGGAGTGGGTCAGCAGCGTCACCTCGTGCCCGCGTTCCCGCAGCACCCGGCCCAGCCGGACGAACGGCAGCACGTCGCCGTCCGACCCGTGGGTCACCAGCAGCATGCTCGACGCGGGTGCGGTCGCCCGGCCCGTCACGTCGAGGTCTCGCCGAGCGGCGAGGTCTCGTCCAGCAGTGCCCGTACGTCCTCCTCGGACATGCCGTCCAGCTCGTCGAGCAGCTCCGCGAGCTGGTCGTCGGCGAGCCCGCCGAGCAGCGCATCGTCGATGAGGCGGGCCGCCGCGGACACGGTGAACTCGGCGGAGAAGAGCTCGTCCACGGGCAGTTCGACGCCGTACTGCTCCTGGACCCTCGCCAGGAACCGCACCACGGTGAGCGACTGCGCGCCCAGCGCGAAGAAGTCGTCGGTGAGGGAGCGTGGCGGGGTGGTCAGGAGCTCGGTCCAGATCCCCATGACGGCTTCCTCTGTCGGTGTCATTACCGTTCTCCGGACGTTCAGAGGGCAGGCAGAGTCATGGGAGCGCTCCCAAAAAACACCCCTGGAAGGCCCCCAGGACGAGCCTGGGATCACGGCGGAGAGATGTCAAGAGAACAGTCTCAGTAATGTTTCCGAAACGCCGTTGTAAGGAACCCCAGCTAGAGAGCACATAGCGGCCTTTTGGTAGACCAATCAAGTTAAATCTTCAATTGATGTTGACCGCAGAGCGAACGCCTCCTTAACCTGACTGCCCGTGGGAGCGTTCCCACGAAATCTGTTCCGCGGGTGCTCGTAGCGGGCGTCTGGTCCCACCTCCGAGCTGGGGCGAGCACGCCTGTCCGACGAAGGATGGCGCGATGCGCGAAATGCCGCAGAGGGAGATCCCGATCCACCCACCAGCCCCCTTGGCTGCCTTGGCAGAGCTGAATGAGACAGCTCTGCCGCTGCCGGCCCTGCCGGGGATGGTGCCGCTGTTCGAGGCCTGGGCGGCGAAGGCTCCCGAGCGGGTGGCGGTGGTGGACGGTGGCCGGGCGCTGTCGTACGGAGAGGTGAACGCGGCCGCCAACCGGCTGGCCCGGCGCCTGCTCGACACCGGGGAACCGGGCGTGGTGGCGATCTTCGCCGGGCGGTCGGCCGAGGCGCTCGTGGCCATGCTGGCGGTACTCAAGGCCGGCGCCGCGTACCTGCCGCTGGATCCCGGCTACCCCGCCGCGCGGATCGAGCTCGTGCTCGCCGACTCCGGCGCCCGCACCGTGCTGGTGCCCGGACCCCTGCGCGACCGGCTGCCCGCCTTCGACGGCACCGTGCTGGAAACAGGTGACGATTTATCAGCATATAGCGGCAGTAATCTGGACAAAGTTATTGATGAGGCCGATCCCGCCTATATTCTCTACACCTCCGGCTCCACCGGGCGGCCGAAAGGCGTGGTGGTGCCGCACCGGGCCTTGCTGAACTTCCTGGTCTCCATGGAAAACCTGCTGGACGCCGGAGAAGACGACGCCTGGCTGGCCCTGACCTCGCTTTCCTTTGATATTTCCGGCCTTGAGCTGTATTTACCGCTCGTCACAGGCGCCCGTACGGTGATCGCCGACGCGGGCACGGCGCGTGACGGTCACCGCCTGGCCGAGCTGATCCGGCGGGAGGGCGTCACCCACGTCCAGGCCACCCCGTCGGGCTGGCGGGTGCTGCTGGCCGGCGGGTACGCCGACCCCGCCGTCACGGCCCTGGTCGGCGGCGAGGCGCTGACGGTCCCGCTGGCGGCCGAGCTGAGGAGCAGGACCGGCCGGCTGTTCAACGTGTACGGCCCCACCGAGACCACCATCTGGTCCACCGCCTGGGAGGTCCCCGGCGACCCGGACCACGTCTCCATCGGCCGCCCGATCGGCAACACCCGGATCCACATCGTCGATGACCGCCTCCGACCGGCCTCCACGGGCGAGCTGCTGATCGGCGGCCTCGGCCTGGCCCACGGCTACCACCACCGCCCCGCCCTCACCGCCGACCGCTTCATCCCCGACCCCTACGGCCCACCAGGAGCCCGCCTCTACCGCACCGGCGACATCGTCCGCCTCCACGACGACGGCACCCTCCACTACCTCGGCCGCACCGACAACCAGATCAAACTCCGCGGCCACCGCATCGAACTCGGCGAGATCGAATCCACCCTCGAAACCCACCCCGCCATCCGCCAGGCCGTCGCCGCCGTGCATCGCGAGACCCTGGTCGCCTACCTCGTCGGCGACCTCCCGGACGACTCCGCCTTACGGGCCCACCTCGCCGACCGCCTGCCCCCGTACATGATCCCCCAGGTCTTCGTCCCGCTCGAAACCCTGCCCCTCACCCCGAACGGCAAGGTCGACCGCAAGGCGCTCCCCGCGCCGGAGCTCGCGGAGAGCGGCGCGGGGCGGGTGCCGGGGACGGCCGTCGAGCGGCAGGTGGCCGAGGTGTTCGCGGAGGTGCTCGGCCTGGACGTGGTGGGCACCGGGGACGACTTCTTCCTGCTGGGCGGGCACTCGCTGCTCGCGGCCAGGGCGGCGGCGCGGATCACGCGGCGGCTCGGCGTGGAGGTGCCGGTCGCGGCGTTCTTCGCGCACTCCACGGTGGAGGCGCTGGCCGCCGCCGTACAGGAGCTGGAGGCCCCGTCGGCGCCGCCGCGCCCGCGGCCGGCCGGCACCGCCCCGCCGCTCTCCCCCGCTCAGGAGCGGCTGTGGTTCCTGTACCGGCTGGACCCGCAGGACGCCTCCTACAACGTCTACCTGGCGCAGCGGCTGCGCGGGCCGCTGGACGCGAACCTGCTGGCCGCGGCGCTCACCCGCGTCGCGGCGCGGCACGAGACGCTGCGCACCCGCTTCCCCGAGGCGGGCGGGATCCCGGTCGCGGTGGTCGAGCCGCCCGCTCCGGTCCCGGTCGAGCGGCTCGACCTGGCCCACCTGCCGCCCGGCGAGCGCGAGGCGGAGGCGCGGCGGCTGGTGACCGTACGGGTGAACACCCCCATCGACCTGGCCGCCGCTCCCCCGCTGCGCGCCACCCTGATCCGCCTGGCGGCCGGCGAGCACGTGCTGTGCGTGGTGTTCCATCACGTCATCGGCGACGGCTGGTCGCAGAACGTCCTACTGTCCGACCTCGCCGCCTGCTACGAGGGCCGCGAGCTGCCCGCTCTGCCGCTGCAGCACGGCGACGTCACGTACTGGAGGCGGGAGCGGGAGGCGGCCGGCGAGGGTGACGCCGCGCTGGCGTACTGGCGGGCGAGACTGGACGGGCTTCCCGCGCTCGACCTGCCCGCCGACCGCCCGCGCCCGGCCGGGACGAAGCGGCACGGCGCGGTCCACCGGGCCAGGCTGCCCCGCGAGACGGTGGCCGCACTGGAGGACCTCGGCCGCAGCACCGGGACGACGCTGTTCATGGTGCTGCTCGCCGCCTACCAGGCGCTGCTCGCCCGGCTGAGCGGGCAGCACGACCTCGCGGTGGGCACCGCCGTCGCCGGGCGGGACCGGGTCGAGCTGGAGCCGCTGTTCGGCTTCCTGGCCGAGACGCTGGTGCTGCGCGGCGACCTGTCCGGCGACCCCGCCTTCACCGACCTCCTGGTACGTACGCGGCACGCCGTGCTCGACGCGTTCACCCACGGCGACGTGCCGATGGAGCGGCTCGGCGGCGGGTCCGGGCTGTTCCGGACCATGCTGATCCTGCACACCCAGGACGACGGCGGCACGACGCGGCTCGGGGCCGCCACCGCCGAGGTCTTCCACGCCGGCTACACGCCCGCCCGCTTCGACCTCACGCTGGACGCCTGGCCCGACGCCGGGGGGCTGGAGATGGCGTTCGGGTACGAGTCCTCCCTGTTCGACCCGGCGACGATCGAGCACCTGGCCGACCGGTTCGCCGCCCTGCTGCGGGACGTCGCCGCCGCGCCCGGTGCCCGGCTGTCGTGGTTGTCGCGGGTGACGGGGGACGAGCGGGAGCGGCTGCTGTACGGGGTCAACGACACGGCTCTGCCGCTGCCGGCCCTGCCGGGGATGGTGCCGCTGTTCGAGGCCTGGGCGGCGAAGGCTCCCGAGCGGGTGGCGGTGGTGGACGGTGGCCGGGCGCTGTCGTACGGGGAGGTGAACGCGGCCGCCAACCGGCTGGCCCGCCGCCTGCTCGACACCGGGGATCCGGGCGTGGTGGCGATCTTCGCCGGGCGGTCGGCCGAGGCGCTCGTGGCCATGCTGGCGGTACTCAAGGCCGGCGCCGCGTACCTGCCGCTGGATCCCGGCTACCCCGCCGCGCGGATCGAGCTCGTGCTCGCCGACTCCGGCGCCCGCACCGTGCTGGTGCCCGGACCCCTGCGCGACCGGCTGCCCGCCTTCGACGGCACCGTGCTGGAAACAGGTGACGATTTATCAGCATATAGCGGCAGTAATCTGGACAAAGTTATTGATGAGGCCGATCCCGCCTATATTCTCTACACCTCCGGCTCCACCGGGCGGCCGAAAGGCGTGGTGGTGCCGCACCGGGCCTTGCTGAACTTCCTGGTCTCCATGGAAAACCTGCTGGACGCCGGAGAAGACGACGCCTGGCTGGCCCTGACCTCGCTTTCCTTTGATATTTCCGGCCTTGAGCTGTATTTACCGCTCGTCACAGGCGCCCGTACGGTGATCGCCGACGCGGGCACGGCGCGTGACGGTCACCGCCTGGCCGAGCTGATCCGGCGGGAGGGCGTCACCCACGTCCAGGCCACCCCGTCGGGCTGGCGGGTGCTGCTGGCCGGCGGGTACGCCGACCCCGCCGTCACGGCCCTGGTCGGCGGCGAGGCGCTGACGGTCCCGCTGGCGGCCGAGCTGAGGAGCAGGACCGGCCGGCTGTTCAACGTGTACGGCCCCACCGAGACCACCATCTGGTCCACCGCCTGGGAGGTCCCCGGCGACCCGGACCACGTCTCCATCGGCCGCCCGATCGGCAACACCCGGATCCACATCGTCGATGACCGCCTCCGACCGGCCTCCACGGGCGAGCTGCTGATCGGCGGCCTCGGCCTGGCCCACGGCTACCACCACCGCCCCGCCCTCACCGCCGACCGCTTCATCCCCGACCCCTACGGCCCACCAGGAGCCCGCCTCTACCGCACCGGCGACATCGTCCGCCTCCACGACGACGGCACCCTCCACTACCTCGGCCGCACCGACAACCAGATCAAACTCCGCGGCCACCGCATCGAACTCGGCGAGATCGAATCCACCCTCGAAACCCACCCCGCCATCCGCCAGGCCGTCGCCGCCGTCCACCAGGACAGGCTGATCGCGTACGTGGCGGGCGACGCCCCCGAGCCCGCCGCGCTGCGCGCCCACCTCTCCGCGAGCCTGCCCCCGTACATGATCCCCCAGGTCTTCGTCCCGCTCGACGCCCTGCCCCTCACCCCGAACGGCAAGGTCGACCGCAAGGCGCTGCCGGCGCCGGGCGGCGCGGAGGTGCCGCTGCGCGCGCGGGACGCGGGCACGCCGGTGCCGCTGTCCCCGGCGCAGGAGCGGCTCTGGTTCCTGGACTACCTCGGCGGGGAGGGCGCCGCCCCATTGTGCGTGGCCCGCCGGCTGCGCGGCCCGCTGGACGAGGGCGCGCTGGCGGCGGCCGTCGCCGGGGTGGCGGCCAGGCACGAGGGGTTGCGGAGCCGGTTCCCCGGCGACGAGGGCCGGCCGCTGCTGGTGGTGCAGGACACGTTCGAGCCGCCGCTCGCCCGCCACGACCTGACCGGGCGGCCGGACGCCGAGGAGGAGGCCGCGCGGCTGGTCGGCGCGTGCGCCGGCGAGCCGTTCGACCTGGCCGCGGCGCCGCCGGTGCGGATGGCGCTGATCCGGCTGGCGCCGGAGGACCACGTGCTGTGCGTGGCGGCGCATCCGATCGTGGCCGACGCGTGGGCGCTGGGCGTGCTGGTGCGCGATCTGGCCGCGCTGTACGAGGGGCGCGAGCTGCCGGCGCCGCCCGTACAGGCCGGGGACGTCACGCTCTGGCGCGGCCGGCGCGAGGCAGCGGCGGAGGCGGGGCTGGAGCACTGGTGCGGGCGGCTGGCCGGGGCGCCGGTCCTGGACCTGCCGCTGGACCGGCCCCGGCCACCGGCCCGCACCGGGGGGCTCGTCGAGCTGCGGCTGACCGCGGAGCTGGCCGCGTCGCTGGAGCGGCTGGGGCGGGAGGCCGGCGGGACGCTGTACACCGTGCTGCTGGCCGCCTACCAGGTGGTGCTGGCCCGGCGGGCCGGGCAGACGGGGTTCATGGTGGGGCGGCCGGTGAGCGGGCGCGAGGCGGACGGGCTGGAGGGGGTGGTCGGGCACCTCACCCGGCATCTGGTGGTCCGGGGTGACCTGTCGGGGGATCCGGGGTTCGCGGAACTGCTGCGGCGTACCCGGGCGGCCGAGCGGGAGGCGGCCGAGCACGGGGACCTGTCGCCCGAGCGGCTGGTGTCCGCGCTGGGCGTGGAGCGGGATCCGGCGCAGGAGCCGCTGTTCCAGACGACGCTGACGCTGCACGAGGCGCCGCCGGAGCCGGGGACCTTCGGCGGGCTGGAGCACGTGCCCTTCGCGCCCCGGCCGCCGGAGACGGTCTACGACCTGGCCCTGGAGGCCTGGGCCGGGGGCGAGGGGCTCACGCTGGCCTTCCGGTACGACGCCTCGCTGCTGGACGCGGCCGGCGTGGAGCGGCTCGCCGGGCGGTACGCCGCGCTGCTCGACGAGGTGGCGGCCGCCCCGGACCGGCATCTCTCCGAACTGGCAACGCCCGCCGCCGACCGGACGGCCGGGGGCGAGCCGCACGGCCCGGCCGCGGATGGGACGGCCGGGCCGGTGCGGGTGCTGGATCCGTGGGGCGTTCCGGTCGCGCCCGGGGACGTCGGCGAGGTGTGGGAGGCCGGGGCGGACGGCGTGCCGCGCGCGACCGGGGAGCGGGCTCGGCCGGGACCGGACGGGCGGGTGGAGCGGCTGCCGGCCGCGGCCACCGTGGGCGGGTCGGGGGGCGGGTCGGGGCGCGGGTTCCGGCCCGGGTACGTCACCCCGCGCACCGACGCCGAGGCGCTGGTGGCCGACGTGTGGAGCGACCTGCTCGGCGTCTCCCGCGTGGGGGCGGCCGACGACTTCTTCCACCTCGGCGGCCACTCCCTGCTCGCGGTACGCGCCGCGGCCCGCCTGCGCGCCACCGTCGACGTCGACGTACCGATCAGGACGTTCTTCACCCATCGCACGGTGGAGGAGTTCGCGGCCGCGATGGAGGACCTCCTCCTGGCCGACCTGGAAGGCCTGTCCGACGAGGAGGCCATCCGCCTGCTCGATTCCACGGAGGTGTCGTGACCGGCCTGTCCCCCGCCAAGCAGGCACTGCTGGCACAGCGGCTGCGGCGGCGCACCGCCACGACCACGATCCCACCGCGCCCGGAGGGGACCGCGCCGCCGCTGTCCCACGCCCAGGAGCGGCTGTGGTTCCTGGAGCAGTACGTCCCCGGCACCCCCGCCTACACCGTCTCCTGCACCGCGCGCGTCCGGGGCGAGCTGGACCACGACGCGCTGCGGCGGGCCGTGCACGAGGTGGCCGCCCGGCACGAGAGCCTGCGCAGCCGGTTCGTCACCTCCGACGACGGGATGCCGCGCGTCGTGATCGACCCGGTGGCGGCCCCCGAGTTCTGGACGACCTCCGCGGGGTCGCCGGAGGAGGCCCGCGCGCTGGTGTCGGCGGTGCTGGCCCGCCCGTTCGACCTGGCGGCGGGACCGCTGCTGCGCGTCCTGCTGGTACGGCTCGGCCCGGCTGATCACGCCGCCGACCATGTGCTCATGCTGGCCGCGCACCACGCCGTCGCCGACGGGTGGAGCTGGGACGTGGTGCTGAACGAGCTGTTCGCGCTGCACGACGGGAAGCCCCTGGCCGCGCCGCCGGTGCAGTACGGCGACTACGCCCTGTGGCAGCGCGAGCGCGTCGGCACCCCTGGCTACCTGGCCGATGTGGACTACTGGCGGCGGCAGCTGAGCGGGGTGCCGCCGCTGGAGCTGCCCACCGACCTGCCGCGGCCGGCCGAGCAGGCGTTCGCCGGGGCCGCCCACGGGTTCCGGTTGGACGCCGGGCTGGTCTCGGGGGTGCGGGCGCTGGCCGAGGCCCAGGGGGCGACGCCGTACATGGTGCTGCTGGCCGCGTTCCAGGCACTGCTGGGGCGGTGGTCGGGGCAGAGCTCGTTCGCCGTGGGCAGCCCGGTCAGCGGGCGCGGGCTGCCGGAGCTGGACGGCCTGGTGGGGATGTTCGTCAACACGCTGGCCCTGCGGGCCGACCTGGCGGGGGATCCGGGGTTCGCCGAGCTGGTGTCGAGGGTGCGGGACACGGCGCTGGACGCGTTCGCGCACCAGGAGCTGCCGTTCGACCAGCTCGTCAACGAGCTGCACGTCGAGCGGGACGTCTCCCGGCCGGCGGTGTTCCAGGTGATGTTCGCGCTGCAGAACTACACCGCCCAGCCGGTCGACCCGGGGGCGCGGGAGCTGTCGTGGTTCGCCGCGGACACGGTGGTCAGCCGGTTCGACCTCAGCCTGTACCTGCACGAGGCCGGCGGCGGGCTGGACGGGACGCTGGTCTACAACACCGCGCTGTTCCAGGAGGGCACGGCCGAGCGGCTGGCGGCGGGGCTGGCGGCGCTGCTGCGCTCGGCCGTGGCCGCGCCGGACACCCGCCTGGCGGACCTGGAACTGCTGCCCGCCGCCGAGCGGGACCGGCTGGCCGCGCTGGGCACGGCCCCCGCGCCCGCGCCGCCGGGGAGCGAGCTGCTGCACGAGCTGGTCTCGGCGCAGGCGGCCCGCACCCCGCGCGCGCCGGCGGTGGTGTTCGGCGGGCGGACGCTGACCTACGAGGCGCTCGAACGGCGGGCCGGGCGGCTCGCGCGGCAGCTGCGCGGGGCCGGGGTGCGGCCGGGCGACCGGGTGGCGGTGTGCCTGGAGCAGTCGGCGGAGCTGGCCGTCGCGCTGCTGGGCGTGCTCAAGGCCGGGGCGGCGTACGTGCCGCTCGACCCGGAGCAGCCGGCCGAGCGGATCGCGTACATGGCGGGCGACGCCGGGGTCCGCACCGCGATCACGTCGGCGGGGTCCCGGGGGCCGCTGCCGGACGGGCTCACCGAGGTGCCGATCGACGGCCCGGAGCCGCCGGACGGGCCCGCCGAGCCGGTGGCGGCCGGGATCGGCCCGTCCGACCTGGCGTACGTGATCTACACCTCCGGCACCACCGGGCGGCCGAAGGGGGTGGCGATCCAGCACCGCGAGGTGGTGACGTACCTGGCGGGGGTGCGCGAGCGCTTCGCGGTCGAGCCCGGCTCCTCCTTCGCGCTGCTGCAGTCGCTGGCCTTCGACTTCGGGGTCACCACCTTCTACCTGGCCCTGATGACCGGCGGCTGCCTGCACCTGATCCCGTCCAGGACGTCGGCCCCGGAGCTGGCCGAGTACTTCGGCCGCGCGCCCGCCGACTACCTCAAGATCACCCCGTCGCACCTGGCGGCGCTGCTGGCCGAGGCCGATCCCGCCGACCTGCTGCCGCGCCGGCTGCTCGTCCTCGGCGGCGAGGCGTCCGGCTGGGCCTGGGCGCGGGAGCTGGCCGCGCTCGGCCGCTGCGCGGTGGTCAACCACTACGGCCCCACGGAGGCCACGGTCGGCATCACCACGTTCCTGGTGGACCCGGCCGAGCCCGCGCGGGAGACCACGCTGCCCATCGGCCGCCCGCTGCCCGGCGCGCGCGTCCAGGTGCTGGACGAGCGGCTGCGGCCGGTGCCCGTGGGCGTGATCGGCGAGATCTACCTGGGCGGCGCCCGGCTGGCCAGGGGGTACCTGGGCAAGCCGGCGCTGACCGCCGACCGGTTCCTGCCCGATCCTGGGGGCGGGCCGGGGGCGCGCATGTACCGCACCGGCGACCTGGGGCGGTGGCTGCCCGACGGCAGCCTGCAGTTCCTCGGGCGCCGCGACCTTCAGGTCAAGGTGCGCGGATACCGGGTGGAGCTGGGCGAGGTCGAGTCCGTGCTGGCGGAGCTGCCCGGGGTCGCCCAGGCCGTGGCCGAGCTGCGCGGCGACCGGCTGGTCGGCTACCTCCTGCCCGCCGACGGCCCTTCCGGGAGCGCCGATCGGGCTCCCGCCGCCGAGCTGCGGGCGTGGCTGCGTGAGCGGCTGCCCGACTACATGATCCCCGTACGGTTCGTCTGGCTCGACTACCTGCCGCTGAAGTCGCATGGCAAGGTGGACCGGGCCGCGCTGCCCGACCCGGGCGACGACCGGCTCGCCGGGGGCGCCGGGTTCGTCCCGCCGCGTACCCCCGCCGAGGCGAGCGTCGCCGCGATCTGGGCCGACGTGCTGGGGCTGGCCCGGGTCGGCGCGCTGGACGACTTCTTCGAGCTGGGCGGGCACTCGCTGCTGGCCATGCGGGTGCTGGCCCGGCTGCGCAAGGCCGTCCCGGACCGGCGGCTGACGCTGATGGACCTGTTCAAGCACTCCACCGTCGCGGAGCTGGCCGCGCTGCTCGACGGCGGGTCCGGTGCCGCGGCGGGCGGGTTGCTGCACCTCCTCACGCCGCCCCGGGCCGCCGCGACCACGCTCGTCTGCGCCCCGTACGGCGGGGGCAGCGCGGTGATCTACAAGCCGCTCGCGGACGCCCTGCCCGACGACTGGGCGCTGTACTCGATCGCCGTGCCCGGTCACGAGCTCGGCGAGGAGCCCATGCCGCCGGACGAGGTGGCGCGGGCCTGCGCCGGGGAGATCCTGGCGAACGTCCGGGGGCCGCTCGTCCTGTACGGCCACTGCGGGCTCGGCGCCATGATCGCCGCGGAGATCGCCCGGCGGCTGCACGCCGAGGGGCGCGCGGTGGAGGCCGTCTACCTGGGCGGGATCTTCCCGTTCGCGCGGCCGGAGGGACGGCTGACGCGGCTGCGGCACCGGCTGGAGGATCTGCGCGGCGACCAGGGCCGGGTGAACGCGCTCACGGCGGCCGGGCTCGACGTCTCCGACCTGACGCCGGAGGAGCTCAAGCTGATCGTCCGCAACCGGCGGCACGGCACGCGGGCGGCGGAGCGGTACTTCACCCGGCTGTTCGAGGAGGACGCCGAGCGGCTCGCGGCGCCGGTGATCGCGGTGGCCGGGGAGCGGGATCCGGTCATGGAGTACTACCAGGAGCGGTACCGGGAGTGGCACGTCCTGTCGCCCGTCACCGGGTGCGCGGTGCTGGACGAGGCCGCGCACTTCTTCCTCCGGTACCGGGCGGAGGAGCTGGCGGAGATCGTCACCCGTACGCACGTGGCCATCACGACCGGCGGGACCACCGGGCTGGAACGGGGGGACGGGGAGCGTACGTGGTGGCTGGAGGGCGTCTCGACGGCATCCCCCGGCACCTCGAACGCCCCCCGCACCCCGAGCACCCTCGCCACCGCCGGCATTCCGGAGGTCGCGGGCAGCGGTGACGGCGCGGATCGCCACGGCCTGGCGGGCGGCGCGAACGACGCCGATGGCAACGGGCGGGCGGGCGGTTCGGGTGGCGTGGGCGTGCGGACGGCGGAGCGGGATGGGCCGCGGCCGAGCATGCGGCGCTTCTTCGGGGTGGCCGCCGGGCAGGCGCTGTCGATCGTCGGTTCGGCGCTGACCGAGTTCGCCGTGCCCATCTGGATCTACCTGACCACGGACTCCCTGGTCGACTTCGCGCTGTTCTCCGTGCTGGCGCTCGTACCCGGGATGCTGGTGGCGCCGCTGGCCGGCACCGTCGTGGACCGCAGCGACCGGCGCCGCGTCATGCTGCTCGGCGACGTCGGCGCCGGCGGCTCGCAACTGGCGCTGGGCCTGCTCCTGTGGACCGGCAACCTGCAGACCTGGCACATCTACCCGCTGCTGTTCTGCCTGTCGGTGGCCCTGTCCTTCCAGCGGATCGCGTACGGCTCGGCCATCCCGCAGCTCGTGCCCAAGCGCTTCCTCGGCCACGCCAACGGCGTGGTCGGCATGATCAACGGGGTCGCGCAGCTCATCGTGCCCCTCGCCGCGGCCGGGCTGATGGCGGTCATCGGCCTGGAGGGCATCCTGGCCATCGACGTGATCAGCTACGCGATCGCCATCGGCACCCTGCTGTTCATCCGCTTCCCCGCCACCATGGGCCTGCGCCGCCGCGAGTCGATGGCGGCCGAGCTGGTGAACGGCTTCCGCTACTCCTGGGGCAACAAGGGCTTCCGCCGCATGGTCACGTTCTTCGCGGTGGTCAACCTGTTCATGGCGGCGCTGTTCCTGATGATCTCGCCGCTGGTGCTGTCGTTCGGGTCGCTCGCCGACGTGGGGCGGGTCTCCTTCTTCGGCGGGCTCGGGGTGTTCCTCGGCGGGCTGGGCATGGCGGTGTGGGGCGGGCCGCGCGTGCGGCGGTTCCGCGGGCAGCTGATGTTCACGCTGACGCTGGCGGTGTCGGCGGTGGTGATCGGGGTCCGGGAGGACCTCGTCGTGATCACCGCCGGGGTGTTCGGCCTGTTCCTGTCGCTGACCCTGCTCAACGGGGTCTACACGACGATCGTGCAGGTCAAGATCCCGCAGCGCTATCACGGGCGGGTCTTCGCGCTCAACCAGCTCGTGGCCTTCTCGACGCTGCCGCTGGGGTACGCGGTCGTGGCGCCGGTGGGCACCGCCCTGTTCGAGCCGATGTTCGCCGAGGGCGGCGCGCTCGCGGACACGGTCGGCCTGCTGATCGGCACCGGCGAGGGCCGCGGCATCGGCTTCCTGTACCTGCTGCTGGGCGCCGCCATCGCGCTGTGCGTGCTGGTCGCCCGGCGCCGCCGGGTGCTGTGGGACTTCGACGACCTCGTGCCCGACGCCCTGCCCGACGACGTGATCGGATTCGAGGCCCTGCGCAGCCGCGGGGCCCTGGCGAAGGAGAAAAGGTGGACGAGTACCAGGTCGTGATCAACGGTGAGGAGCAGTACTCGGTGTGGCCCGCGGACCGGGAGATCCCGGCCGGGTGGCGGGCGACCGGGTTCGCCGGGGGCAGGGACGACTGCCTGGCGTACATCGAGGAGGTGTGGACCGACATGCGCCCTCTCAGCGCGAGATGAGCGGTGTACGGGCGCAGCGTACGGGCTTCCCGGGCTCGCGGCGGCGATCGCCGCGTCATCCGGGTCTGAGAGACTGGGGGCCTGAGAGAGGAGTGGGATGCCCGACCTGCGCCCGCTCCGGCCGGGGGATCCCGAGCGGATCGGTGACCATCGGCTCGTCGGCGTGCTCGGGTCCGGCGGGCAGGGCGTGGTCTACCGGGGGGTGACCGGGTCGGGGCGTGAGGTGGCGATCAAGCTGCTGCACGCGCACCTCGTCCAGGACGACGCCATCGCGCGCGGGTTCCTGCGGGAGGCGGAGGCCGCGCGGCGGGTGGCCGCGTTCTGCACGGCCGCCGTGCTGGACGTCGGGGTGCTGGACGAGCGGCCGTACATCGTCAGCGAATACGTCCCCGGCGACACGCTGTACGCGGCCGTCCGCGCCTCCGGGCCGCGGCGCGGCGGGGCGCTGGACCGGCTGGCGATCTCCACGCTGACCGCGCTGGCCGCGATCCACCAGGCGGGGATCGTGCACCGGGACTTCAAGCCGGGCAACGTCCTGATCGGGCCGGACGGGCCTATCGTGATCGACTTCGGGATCGCCAAGGCGCTCGACGCGACGAGCCGGACCTCCGGCGCGGTGGGGACGCCCGCGTACATGTCGCCCGAGCAGTTCAGGGGCGAGCGGGTCGGCACCGCCTCCGACGTGTTCAGCTGGGCCGGGACGATGGTCTTCGCCGCCACCGGCCGCCCGCCCTTCGCCGGGGACTCGGTGCCGGTCATCATGAACGCGATCCTCACCGGGACTCCTGACTTGTCCGGGGTGCCCGGGCGGCTGATGCGCGAGCTGATCGAGCGGTGCCTGGCCAAGGACCCGGCGCAGCGGCCACAGCCTACGGACCTGCTGCGACGGCTGATCGGGCCGGCAAGCGCCGCCGCGTCCGTACCCGCCCCCGCCCCCACGTCCCCGCCACCCTCCTCCCCCGACCCCGCACCCTCGCCCCAGGCACCCTCGCCCCAAGCGGCCTGGTCCAAGGCACCCTCATCGCAGGCGGCCCCGTCCCAAGCGGCCTCATCCCAGGCGACCCCGTCCCAAGCGGCCTCGTCGCAGGCGGCGCCCGCGTCCCCGTCGCACGGTGCCCCCGCGCCCGCCTCACATGCGGCGCCTGTGTCTCCGGGCCGGGTGGATGCCGGGGCTCCGCCGTTGCCTCCTTCCGGGGTGAGGCCGGCGCAGGACGCGGCGCCGAGCGAGGGGCGGCCGGTCAGCCGGCGGGCGCTCATCGGGGGGCTCACCGCCGCGGCTGCCATCGGTGTGTCGGCGTTCGCCGTCCTCCGCCCGGGAAGCGGCTCGCTGCGGGCGGACGGCGGCACGTCACCGTCGGCCACCGCGTCCACGTCGCCACCTCCGTCCATGTCGGCGTCGGCGTCGGCGTCGGCGTCGGCGTCGGCGTCCCCGTCGCCCGGCTCGGCCGTGGCCGCCGAGCCGTTCGGCACGCCGGTCAAGGGGCCCGTTCCGGTGGCGAGCGGCGGCGGCGAGCCGGCGGCGATGGCCGCGAGCCGAGCCACCGTCGTGTGCGGGACCACCAAGGGGACGGTGGTCGCGTGGGATCTGAACGCGGCCGTCACCCCGCTCGGCGACGGCGGTGGCGCGGTGACGGCCATGGCCGTCGGCGAGCTGGGCGGCCGGCAGGTGACGGCCTCCGGGCACGGTGACGGCCGGATGCGGCTGTGGGGCCCGCGGGGCGAGAGCCTCGCCACCCACCGCGCGGGCGACCCCATCGTGGCCGTCACGGTCGCGGGCCGGGCGGTCGCGGTGTCGCAGAAGTACGACGGCATGAAGGACCTGCGCAGCGTGGTGCGCCTGTGGGACATCTCCACCGGCAAGCAGATCGGCCCCACGATCAACGACCACTTCCAGGGCATCCGCGGGCTCGCGTTCGGCAGGCTGGGCGGCCACGACGTGCTCGTCACCGGTGACGGCGGCCAGCGGGTCCGGGTGTGGCGGCTGTCCACGGGCCGGCAGACGCACTCCTTCCACACGGGCGAGATCGGCGGCATCGAGCTGCTGGCCTGCGGCGAGCTGAAGGGCAAGCCCGTCCTCGTGTCCACGCACCTGGACGCGACCCTGCGCGTGTACGACCTGGCGACGGGCAAGCGCCGGAAGAAGTGGGACTTCAGCGTCCGGAGCCCCGACGACCGGGGGGCCGCCGCCCTGGTGGCGGGGCGGCTCGGTGACGTGCCCGTCGCCGCCGTGGCCCACGCCCCGTGGGGCGGCGACGTCGTCGTGCGGGTCCGGAACCTCGACGACGGCGAGGTCATCGGCGTCCTGGGGGCCGGCGAGGGCGGCTCGATCCGCCGGCTGGCGCTGGCCGAGCTGGACGGCCGGCCCGTCCTGGCCGGCGCGGACGACGGGGGTTTGTTACAGGTCTGGAGCCTCGGCCCGGCGTGAGGCGCGGATGGCGTCCACGCGGTCCATCACCGGGGTGGCCGTGACCCCGTGCAGCACGACCGAGGCCAGGACGGTGAAGCCGGTCACCGCCCACAGCTCCTCGGCGGGCACCCCGAAGCCCGCCTCGCCCAGCGCGTACGCCAGGTAGAACAGCGACCCGATCCCCCGGATCCCGAAGAACGAGATCGCCAGCCGCTCCCTCGGCCCCGCCCGGCCGCGCCACTGGGTCAGCCAGCCGGCCAGCGGCCGGATCACCAGCAGGAGCAGGAGCCCGACGGCGGCGCCGCGCCAGGTGAGCGCCGCCAGGCCGCCGGTGGCGACGAAGCCGCCGAGCAGGAGCAGCAGCCAGGCCGTGAGCAGGCGCTCGACCTGCTCCACGAAGCCGTGCAGGACGTTGTTGTAGCCGTGCCCGTGCTCCGCCCGCCTGATGGTGCAGGCGGTGACGAACACCGCGACGAAGCCGTACCCGTGGGCGAGCTCCGTCACCCCGTACGCGAGGAACGTGGCGGCCAGCGCCACGAACCCGTCGCGCCGCTCCGACAGGCGCAGCCCGCCCGACCTGGCGCGGAAGAACAGCCTGCCGAGCAGGCGGCCGATCAGCAACCCCGAGACGACGCCAGCAGCGGTCCGGTAGAGCACGTCCACCAGCGCCCACTCCCCCAGCCAGCCCGCGCCGCCGGCGGTGGCCACGGCGATGGCCGCGTACACGATGGGGAAGGCCAGCCCGTCGTTGAGCCCGGCCTCCGAGGTCAGGGCGAAGCGGACCTCGTCGTCGGCGTTCGCCGCGTCCACGGGCTCGCCCACGTGCACGTCGGAGGCGAGCACCGGGTCCGTGGGCGCGAGCACGGCCCCCAGCAGCAGCGCCGCGCCGATCGGCCAGCCGGGCAGGGCCATGGCCGCGGCGGCGACCCCGGCCACGGTCAGCGGCATGGTCAGGCCCAGCAGCCGCCACGTCGTGGACCAGCCGCGCGGCCCGGCCCGGCGGTTGATCGCCAGGCCGGCGCCCATGAGGGAGATGACGACGCACAGCTCGGTGATGTGCTCCAGGGCCGTGCGGTGGGCGATCGGGTCGGGGTCGGGCAACCCGATGGGCAGCGCGAACAGGACCACGCCGGCGAGCAGGTAGACCAGCGGCAGGGAGAGGGGGCGGCCGGCGAGCACCTCGGGGAGGATCGCGGCGAGCAGGGCGGCGGCTCCGCCGAGGGCCAGGATGAGGTCGAGGGTGGACATCCCGGGCCAGCTGCCCCCAAGATCGCCCCTTATCCCTCCGGCGGGCAAGGGGTGGCGCGCCCGGTCCGGGAACCCGATCGCCGGGCCGGGCGCGCGATCACTCGGCTACGCCGTGCGCAGCCGTTCGATAAGGGCCTTGGCATCGCGTACGAGCGCGGCCCGCGCCGCCGCGTCCCGCACGTTCCCGCGCTGCTCGGCGATCTTCACGAACCGCTCGAGCGCCGAGACGGCCAGCGCCCGCCTGCCCTTCTTCTCGTGCCGCTCGGCCTGTTCGAGCTGCTCCAGCAGCTCGTACGCGGCCTTCCCGGTCACCGCCCCAGACTGCCGGAACCGCGAGATCAGCGCCCGCACGTCGGCGTAGGAGGTGGTGGTCTGGAACGTCACGGTCGCGGTGGCCGTCCGGCCCGCCCGGTCGGTCGCGGTGCCGGTGAGCTGGTGCTCGCCGAGCGGCAGCGTCCAGAGCGGCACCGGCTTCCCGGGCGCGACGGCCTTGCCGTCGATCTCGGCGGTGACCCCGGCCACGCCCGACACCGCGTCGGTCGCCGTCAGGACGGGGGTGACCGTCGCCGAGTCGCCGTACGGCTTGGCCTCCACTCCTGTCATCGACAGGACCGGGTTCGACTTGTCGATCTTGACGGTGAGCGTGCCGGCCGGTGAGACGTTGCCGCCGTTGTCGGTGGCCCGGAAGCGGACCTCCTTGGCGCCCTCGGTGCTCAGGGTGACCGGGTTGTTGGCGTTCGCCCAGGTGGTGCCGTCGAGGGAGTACTGACGTCCGGCGACCGTGCCGTTGTCGGTGGCGGTGACGGTGAGCGTGACGTTGCCGGTGTACCAGCCGTCCTTGCCGTCCGGCTGGGCCGGGGCGAGGGCGGCGGTGACGACCGGCGGGGTGGTGTCGGCCACGCCACTGCCCTGGAAGGTGAACGCGTCCAGCTCCACGCCGCCGGAGGAGGTGACGTACAGCCGGCCGGTGCCCTCGGGCAGCCCCTCCAGCGCGGTGGTGACCGTCTGCCAGCCGTCCCCGGCGGGGATCGTCACGGTGGCGAACGGCTCGGCCGTCGGCGACTTCCACCTCAGGGAGAGCGTGCCGGCGCCGGAGGCCGTGGTGCGCACGCCGGTGATCCCGGCGAAGTGGACGGGGTCGTAGGCGATCCAGTCACCGGGGTCGAACGAGGTGACCTTCGCCTTGGCCGAGGCGGTGTCGTCCGGGGTCTCCGTGACGCCGCTGCTCTCGTCGGCGTGCTCGGCCTGCGCCAGCTTCGGGTTGAGGGTGAGCGTGTCCTCGCCGAGCGCGCCGGGGATGTTGCCGGCGCCGTTGTCGCGGTAGCTCACGACGACCACGCCGTAGATGTTCTCCGTCTCGCCGTGCTCGGGCGCGCTCGCCGGGGTCGGCCAGGCGCCGGCGCAGCCCGTGCCGGTGGTCTCCGGGTGCGCGTGCGTGTCGTGGCCCAGGCCGAACGTCCACTGCACCCGCGAGCACACCGGGTTGTCGCCGTCCTCGGCGTCGGTCACCCCGATCCGGTACGGCAGCGCGTTCCCCCAGTCGAAGAACCCGCCGTCGGGTGGCGTCTGGACGGTCACCACGGGCGCGGTGTTGCCCACGGTGATCTCGACGGAGGTGAGCCCGGCCCGCCCGCCGGAGTCGGTGACGCGCAGCCGGGCCGCGTACTGGCCCAGCTCGGTGTAGGTGTGGGTGACCGTGGCGCCGGTCCCGTCGAAGGTGCCGTCGCCGTCGAAGTCCCACTCGTACGTCAGGGCGCCCGGTTCGGTGTCCCGCGAGGAGGTGGCGTCGAAGGCGACCGTGAGCGGCGCGGTGCTGCTCGACGTCTTGTCCACGGTGATCCGGGCCTGGGGCGTCTTGTTGGCCGGGGTGTAGTCGATGCGGTAGAGGCCGGCGTCGGGGTTGGCGCGGAAGAACCCGTCACCGTAGTCCAGCACGTACAGGGAGCCGTCCGGGCCGAACTCGATGTCCATCGGGCTGTCGGTGATGGGCTGGGCGGCGGTGCGCAGCGCGCTGTTGGGCAGGAAGTGCTCGATCTTCGTGACGGGGCCGTCGGCGCCCGTGAAGGTGAACGCGGCCAGGTAGTCCTGGGAGAACTCGGCGAAGAACGCCTTGCCGTCCCAGTACTCGGGCAGCTTGCCGGGCGCCGGGTTGTCCGGGTCGTAGTGGTAGACCGGCCCGCCCATCGGCCCCTGCCCGCCCTGCGGGTCGAAGTCGACGAGCCCGGCCCACTCGGCCGGCTGGTGGGTGTTGTTGTCGCCGTAGTACAGGTCGGCGGGCACGGCGGGCGGGAGCTGGTCGAGACCGGTGTTCCAGCGGGAGGTGTTGCGCGGCCCGGCCGCGCAGTCGAACCACGGCCCCGGCTGCGCGGTCGCGAAGTCCCAGTCGTTGTAGTTGAAGTTGTTGCCCGTGCAGTACGGCCAGCCGCTGTTCATGGGCTTGTCGATCGGGGTGATGTTCCACTCGACGTAGCCGAGCGGGCCCCGGTTGGGGTCGGCGGTCCCGGCGTCGGGGCCGTAGTCGGCCCAGGACAGGGTGCCGGTCTCGGCGTCCACGTCCATGCGGAACGGGTTGCGCACGCCGGTCACGAAGATCTCCGGCCGGGTGCCCGCCGTCCCCGGCGCGAACAGGTTGCCCTCCGGGACGGTGTACGTCCCGTCCGCGGCCACCTTGATCCGCAGGATCTTGCCGCGCAGGTCGTTGCTGTTGCCCGCGCCGCGCCGGGAGTCGAGGCCGGGGTTCATGCCGGGGGCGTCGTTGTTGGGCGCCATCCCGTTGGCGCCGGGCGTGCCGGCGGGGGTGTTGTCGCCGGTGGCGAGGTAGAGGTTGCCGTCGGCGTCCCAGTCGACGTCACCGGCGACGTGGCAGCACTGGCCGCGCTGCACCTCGACCTTGATGATGACCTGCTCGGTGGACAGGTCCAGCGCGCTGCCCGTCCACTTGAAGCGGGACAGCTGGTTGTAGCCCTTCCACTGGTTCCAGTACGTCTCGTCGGCTCCGGCGGGCAGCGTGTTGGGCGCCGACCCGGTGGGCGTGGTCTCCGGGTACGGCGCCGACATCGTCTTGGGCGCGTAGAAGACGTAGACCCACTTGTTGTCGTCGAAGGCCGGGTCGAGGGCGATCGTCTGCAGACCGTCCTCGGAGTTGGCGTAGACCGGGATCGTGTTGACGACCTTCGTGACGCCGGTGGCGGGGTCGGTCAGGCGGATGTCGCCGTTGCGGGCGGTGTGCAGGACCCGCCGGTCGGGCAGGACGGCCAGGTCGATCGGCTCGCCCACGTTCTTGGTCAGGGTGATCTTCTCGTAGCTCGACCACTCGGTGGCCGGGTCGTGCGCTCGGGCCGGTAAGGCCAGCGTGGCGACGGTCAGCACGAGGCCGCCGAGCACCGCGAGGGTACGCTGCATGGTGATGCCGCTCCTAGGACGAGGAGTGTCACGAACCCGGGCCGCCACGCCCGCCGCTGCAACGGCGGGGGATCCCGTGGCGGTCCGGTCTACGTCAGCCGCGTAATGCGGCCATGTTCCGGTAGCTCAGCTCGGCGAACCGCAGCGACTGGGCCGGGTCGGTGCCGGGCGCGTTGTCCTGCTCGTACATCGGGTTGTGGTAGCCGGGGGACCGCAGCTTGGAGAAGAAGCGGCGGTAGTCGATGTGGCCGGTGCCGAACGGCACCATGTCGTAGCCGTTCGGGACGGCCGGGTTGGACGCGCCGTCCTTGGCGTGGAACAGCGGGAAGCGCTTCTCCTGGGCCCGCACGGTGGCGAGCGGGTCGAAGACGTCGGTCTGGACCGACCCGTCGGGCGCGGTGTACGTGCGGTGCTTGAACTGGGCCACGTGCGCCCAGAAGATGTCCATCTCGAAGTAGACCCGCCCGGGGTCGCTGATCGTGAAGAAGTACTCCAGCTTGCGGATGCCGGACGAGCGCGTCGGCCGGCCCTGCTCGTCGAGGGGTCCGCTGTCGAGCAGGAACGCGTAGGCCGCGTCGTGGTTGTGCGTGTAGAGCTTGATCCCGGCCTGGCAGGCGATCGAGCCGAGCTCGTTCCACTTCTCCGCCGCGACGTCCCAGTCGGCCTTGTACGCGCTCCCGGTCGGGTCGGAGCCGGTGCCGACGTGGCCCAGGCCGAGGATGTTCGCGATCTCCAGCGTCTGCTTGAACCGGTCGAGGTCGGCCTGCGTCAGCGGCCACGAGCCCGGGATGAAGCCGTGGTTGCCCTCGGCCTGCAGCCCGTTGTCGTCCAGCCAGCTCCGCAGCAGCCGGGCGCCCTCGACGCTCTCCAGGTTGGCCCCGCCCTCGGAGTTGGCGTGCTGGCGGTAACCGGCGAACTCGACCTGCCTGAACCCGATGGCCGACAGCGCCTCCAGCACGCGGCGGAAGCCCGAGGGGAGGGTGGTGGCCAGCGGGTCGCGGGAGATCGCGTCGCGGACGGTGTAGAGGATGATGCCGCGCTTGCCCGGCGGAACGAGCACTCGCCTCGATCCCGTACCGGCGGTCTGGGCGGCGGCCGCTGTGGGCTGGACGAACGGGATGGCGGCCGCGGCGGCCAGGCCCGTGGTGGCGGCGAGCAGCCCGCGGCGGCTCAGCCCGAGCCGGCGGCGGAGCGTCTCGGCCCGCTCCCGCTCCTCATGGACCTGATCGTCGGGAGTCGGCTCTTCTGGGGCACGGTGATGGCTCACGCGAGGGTTCCCTTCCTTGAGGGACGCGTGCGCCGACCACGTCGCGGCGGATCTGTGCCCGTCCCCCGGGCATGCCACCGCCCTGGAGCTCGAGACGATCACCATTGTTACTACGCCGCGGTGATCCGGTCAATGACGCTCATCTGGCGACGATCCGGTCGATGGCGTCCGGGGCGAGCACGTGCTCGACCACCATCACGCCGGCGCCGACGACCCCGGCCCGGTCGCCCAGCTCGCTGGCCCGGATGCCGAGGTGCTGCGTGGCCAGCGGAAGCGACCGGCTGTAGATCGTCTCGCGCACGCCCGCGAGCACCTGCTCGCCGGCCTCGGCCACGTCCCCGCCGATCACGATGACGGAGGGGTTGAAGAAGTTCACGATGGAGGCCATCACCGCGCCGACCTCGCGGCCGGCCTGCCTGACCAGCCGGGTGGCGTGCAGGTCGCCCGCGCGCATCAGCGCGACCACGTCCCTGCTGCCGCGCGCCTCGATCCCGGCGGCACGCAGCACGGCGGCCATCGAGGCGCCCCCGGCGACGGCCTCCAGGCAGCCGGCGTTGCCGCACCGGCACGGCGCCTCCGAGGCGGGGACCCGGATGTGGCCGACGTCCCCGGCCGCGCCCTGCGCGCCCCGGTGCAGGCGGCCGCCGGAGATGATGCCGCAGCCGATGCCGGTGCCGATCTTGATGAAGATCAGGTGGTCGACGGCCGGTCCGGCGGCCCAGTGCTCGCCCAGCGCCATGACGTTCACGTCGTTGTCCACCAGCACGGGGGCCTCCAGCCGCGCCTGGAGCCAGCCGGGCACGGGGAAGCCGTCCCAGCCCGGCATGATCGGCGGGTTCACCGGCCGTCCCGAGCCGTGCTCGACCGGCCCTGGCAGGCCGACCCCGACCCCGCACACCTGCGTGAGGTCGTGTCCGGTCGCGGCCAGCAGCTCCCGGAAACCGGCGACCACCTCCCCCAGCGTGCGCTCCGGCCCGCGGTCGACGAGCAGCTCGGCGGCCCGCTCGGCCAGCACGTTGAGGCCGAGGTCGAGGACGGCCAGGCGGGCGTGGGTGGCGCCCAGGTCGGCGGCGAGCACGACACGCGCGGCGCCGTTGAACGCGAACACCGCGGCCGGCCGTCCCCCGGAGGAGATCGAGCCCTCGCCGGCCACGACCCAGCGCTGGCCGATCAGGCCGTCCAGCCGCTGGGAGACGGTGGACCTGGACAACCCGGTGAGCCGGGCCAGCTCCCCTCGGGTGCGGGCCTGCCCATCCCGGAGGATCGCCAGCAGCGCCCCCGCCCCGGCGCTCTGGCCGCTGGAATCGCTTGGCATGGATCTACCTTACTTCGGAGATCGACCGACTTATGTTGACAAGAATTAAAAGTCGGATCTATCGTCCCGAAATATGCCGGACATATGCGGTGCTCGGGCGAAATTTCCGGGCAAGTCCGGCGATTTCCGAGCTCTCCGCGCCGGACGGGCGCGAACCCGGAGGTGGTACCCGACGCGCTCACCGAACCTCCGGCCCGCCCCGCACCCTCGCGCGCCGCACCCCTGATCCCTCTCCAGCGTCCTCCTCCGCCTCCAAGGATCCGGCCCGGTCCACACCCGCCGTCGCGCCGAGACGCGGGCCCAGGGAAATGCCACCCGGGCCGGATCCGTGCACGCCATTCATTTACGCCGCCCGAAATGCGGCGATGCTCAGCACCTTCACCACGGCCGCACGGGCCGGCTGCCCTCCCGCCGCAGGGTGCCCGGTCGTGCCCGCCCGCCGGCGGACCGGCATCGAGCCGTCCCCGGCCCGCGGCCACGTTCATCGAGCGGTCGGCGCCCCCGCCGGAAGGAGCCCACCGGAGCCTCCTCAGGGTTGCGTGGGCCGGGTGGTGTGTGATGTGGTGCCGCTCCTGGTCCCCTCGCCGGCTCTAGGAGGCTTTGTCATGCCGTTCATTGTGGACTTGACCAGCGGGAACGTGGAGAAGGAACACCGATCTTCGGAGAAGGGGCACTATGGCGGGTCCGTTCTCGGGCTGCGGTTGATGGGCGAGCGGACCGTTCCGGGGCTGGATCCGTACGATCCGCGGGCGCTGCTCTACGTGGCCGCCGGGATGCTGGGCGGGACGGCGGCGCCCGGGCTGGCCAAGGCGGTGTTCCTGGCCAAGTCGCCGCTGACCGGGGTGGCCGGGGAGGCGCACGCGCTGGGCCCGTTCGCGGCCGGGATGCGGGGGGCCGGGGCGAAGGCGCTGGCCGTGCTCGGGCGGGCGGAGCGGCTGTCGTACCTGCTGGTGGCGGGCGGGGAGGTGACGGTGCACGACGCGGGCGACCTGCGCGGGCTCGGCACCGCCGCCACGACCGACGCGCTGCGGGCCCGGCACGGTGAGAGCGCGCACGTGGCGGCGATCGGGCCGGCCGGGGAGAACCTCGTCCGGTACGCGAGCGTGGTGACCGACTACGCCTACGCCGCCGGGCGGTACGGCCTGGGCGCGGTCTTCGGCGCCAAGAACCTCAAGGCCATCGTGTGCCACGGCGACGCGCCGGCCGAGGTGGCGGATCCCGAGGCGCTCGCCGGGCTGGCCGCCTACTACCGGGCGTCCATGGCCACGAACCCGCTGGCGGCGCTCCAGGCGGGGCTGCCCGGGTTCGCGGGCTGGGCGGGCGATCCGCTCGATCCGGGCTACGCCTCGGTCCGCAACTTCTCCGTACCGGGCGCGCCGGGGCTGCGGGTCCCGGCCGCCCGCGACTACGACGGCCGCGCGGTCTCGACCACCGGCGCCTGCCCGGGCTGCCCGAACGACTGCCTGAAGGTGTACGCCTCACCGCTTCCCCCCGCCGGACGGCGACCCGGCGGGCGCGCGGAGGCCGCCGGGGAGCGGCGGGCCGGTGGGCTGGGGCAGGAGGCGTTCCTGTCGCTCGGGTGGAACCTCGGCATCGACGACCTCGACACCGTCCTGGACGCCAACGCCCGCTGCAACGACCTCGGCCTCGACCCCGTCTCCCTCGGCGGGACGCTCGCCTTCGCCATGGAGTGCGCCGGGCACGGCCTGCTGCCCGGCGGTCCCGCCTTCGGTGACGCGGCGGCGCTGGCCACGCTGATCGAGGACGTGGCCGCGCGGTCCGGGGCCCTGGGCGACCTGCTCGCCGAGGGGTCGGCGCGGGCGGCGCGGTGCCTAGGGCCGGGGGCGGAGGCGTACGCGATGACGGTCAAGGGCGCCGAGCTGCCGTGCTTCGACCCGCGCCCGCAGCCGGGCATCGGCCTCGGGTACGCGCTGGCCCCCGGCGGCCCGCGCTACGACGCCCTGGAGCACGACCTCGACTTCGACCCGGTCGCCGGGCTGGCGTACAGCTTCCCCGAGGCCGCCCGGGTCGGTGCCGAGCCCGCCCCGGCCGGGGTGCTGGACGAGGAGCGGGGGCGGCGCAGCGCCCGGCTGCTGCGGCTGTGGAGCGGGCTGGACGCGCTCAACCTGTG
The DNA here is from genome assembly GCF_052246675.1 of Nonomuraea sp. KM90. Lineage (NCBI taxonomy): Bacteria > Bacillati > Actinomycetota > Actinomycetes > Streptosporangiales > Streptosporangiaceae > Nonomuraea > Nonomuraea sp. KM90. The sequence goes on from NZ_JBQQCB010000027.1 coordinate 25,339, forward strand.
CGTGTTCGCCTCCTCCCCCACCAGACCGCTGACCATCGACCACCTGACCGCCCTGGTCACGGCCGTGCTCGGCACGGAGTTCACGCGGGAGGACCTGCTGGCGGCGGGCCAGGCGCGGCTGGACGGGATGCGCGCGTACGCCCTGCGCGAGACCACCCCTGAGCCCGCGGCCGCCCCCGAGCCCGCCCCCCACACGACCTCCCCGCACCCGGCCGCAGGCGCGCCGGGCGGGTGGCCGGGCCCGCTCGACGAGGAGTTGCCGGCGCGGCTGCACGACGAGCCGATCACCGACGGGCGGTACAAGGGGGCCGTGCTCGACCGGGACGCCTTCGGGCGGGCCCGGGCGGCGTTCTACGAGGAGCTCGGCTGGAGGAGCCGTTAAAGGTGGGGAAATTTCCGAATAAAAACGATTGACCTCACTCTTGTTCGGTTTGTGAGCCCCTTGCCACCCCGAGGTGGTCTTCTGCACCGGCAGCCGCACGCCCGGCCAGGTCGCCAAGGGCGAGACGCGCACGATGAGCACGCTGGTCTACCCGGGCGAGGTACGCGCTCTGGTGCACGCCACGCATGAGAACCGCGCCGGCGACGGAGAGGCGTCCTTCCGCATCGACGGGACCGAGGGCGCGATCAAGGGCACGCTCGGCCTGCTGTACGACTATCCGCACGGCCGCCCCGACACCCTGGAGGTCAACAGCCGGGCACTGCCGACGGACGGCTGGCTGCCGTACCCGGTGACCCGGCGCTGGCTGCCCGACGCGGTGGCCGGGCCGATGGGGTCGCTGCTGCGGGCGATCGCCGAGGGCGGCGAGCCGGAGACCTCCGGCGCCGACAACCTCGGCACGCTGCGCCTGCTCGACGCGCTCTACCGCTCGATGGACAGCGGCGAGAGCCGGCGGCCAGGATCGTCCTCATGAAGCGCACCCGGGTCACGCTCGCCGACGTGGCGGCCATCGCGAAGGTGGATCGGGCCGTCGTCTCCGCGTCGTCAACAAGGACCCCACGCTCAACATCCGGCCGGAGACGCGGGAGCGGGTGCTGGCCGCGATCGAGGCGCTGGGCTACCGGCCCAACGTCGCCGCGCGCAGCCTGCGCACCTCGCGGGCGCACATGTTCGGATTGTTCATCCCCGACTTCGCCAACCCGGTCTACGCCGAGATCATCAAGGGCGCGGAGGCGGAGGCGGCCGCGCAGGGATACGTGCTGGTCACCGGCAGCGCGACGGGCGCCGGGCTGGGCGAGTACATGGACCGGATCGGGCAGGGCCGCATCGACGGGCTGCTGCTGGCCGGGGCCGGCGACGAGTCGGGGCTCACCGCGCAGCTCGACCAGGCGGCCATCCCGTGGCTGATGCTCAACAACCGCAGCAGGGGTGTCAAGCGGTACGTCGTCCTCGACGACCAGCGGGCCGCCGCGCTCGCGGTCGAGCACCTCGTACGCCTCGGCCACCGCCGCATCGCCCACCTGGCCGGCCTGTCGCGCGCCGACACGGCCGCCCGCAGGTCGGCCGACTACTCGGCGGCGATGCGCGACGCGGGCCTGCCCGAGGGCCCGATCGTGGCGGCCGACACCACCCCGGCGGGCGGGGCGGCGGCCATGGCCCGGCTGCTGGCCGTCCCCGAGCCGCCGACGGCGGTGTTCGTGGCGAACGTGGCCTCGGCCATCGGGGCGATGGAGGGGGTGCGCGCGGCCGGGATGGAGATCCCCCGGGACGTCTCGATCGTCGCCGTGCACGACCTCGACCTGGCCAGCTACCTCTACCCGGCGCTGACCACGGTGTGGATGCCGCTGGCGGAGCTGGGCCGGCGGGGCGTGACGCTGCTGGGCAGCCTGAAGCCCGACGACACGGTGGCCGAGGTGCTGGCCGGCCCGATCGAGCTGATCCAGCGCCGCTCGACCGCTCCCCCGAACCGATGAGTCCGGTCATGAGCTGACTCCTGCCATGGCGGGAACCGGCCGGACACGAGCGGTCCGGCCGGACGGTGACGCGGCGCAGCGTCCCGGGCAGGCGGCGATGTTAGCGTTAACATCACCGGTTGAAAGCGGCCCGAACCTACGAACTCTGACAGGGCCTGTCAAGGTCGCCCCAAGTGGCCCGGGGTAGCCGCAGCTCAGCCGAGGACAGGCGGCGATGTAAGTTTCACAGCCGGTTGACGGCCGCGAAAGGCCGCGCCTAAAGTGCGGGCCGACGCACCGGCGCAGCGTCCCCGGCAGGCGAACCGGCATACCCCCATGCCGAGGAGGACCCTTGCGCCGCCTGTCCCGTCTCGTCATCGCCGCCGCGACCGCGCTCCCGCTCCTGGGCGCCGCGCTCGCCTACCCCGCTCCCGGCCGGGTCACCGGGGACGTCGTCGTGCACGACCCCACGATGATCCGCACGTCGTCCGGCTACGTGCTCTACTCCACCCACGGCTACCTGGAGGCCCGCACCTCCACCGACCGGGTCGACTTCACCCGGGCGGGATCGGCCTTCCGCACCCCGCCGTCGTGGTGGCGGACGTACTCGCCGGGCAACGACCCGTGGGCGCCGGACATCTCCCAGCAGGGCGGGAGATACCTGATGTACTACGCGGTCTCCAGCTTCGGCTCCAACAACTCCGCCATCGGCCTGGCCACCAGCCCCACCGGCCAGCCAGGCACGTGGAGCGATCAGGGCGTCGTCCACGCGACCACGACCGGCGACGACCACAACGCCATCGACCCGAACCTGCTGGTCGACTCCTCGGGACGGTGGTGGCTGAGCTTCGGCTCCTACTGGACCGGCATCCGCATGATCCGGCTCGACCCCTCGACCGGCAGGCGCCACTCCACCGACCGGACGCTGCACCACCTGGCCACCCGGCCCGACGCCCCCTACGCCGTCGAGGCGCCCGACATCGTCAGGCACGGCAGTCACTACTACCTGTTCGCCTCCTACGACCGGTGCTGCGCGGGGACGAGCAGCACGTACAAGATCAAGGTCGGCCGCTCCACCAGCCCCACCGGCCCGTACGTGGACCGCTCGGGCAGGTCCATGCTGAGCGGCGGCGGCACGACGGTCCTGGAGACCCACGGCCGCTACATCGGGCCCGGCGGCCAGAGCGTCATGTCCGACGTGGACGGCGACCTGCTCGTCTACCACTACTACGACGGAGCCGACAACGGCACGCCCAAGCTGGGGATCAACCTCATCGGCTGGGACTCGGCCGGCTGGCCGTACGTGTACTAGGGGGACGCCGGCCCGGGCAGGCTCCGACCGCCCGGGCCGGCGGCTGCCCTGAGGGCTTCCTTTTCGGGCATCCAAATACAAATCATTGACATCCCCACAAACCGGACTTTAGCGTTGTGCGAAACGTTTCGACTCCCGTATCGGTCCGTCCCCGGAGCCCTCCATGACCTCGCTCCATGGCCTCGCTCCATGACCTCGCTGCGTGACGTGGCCGAGCGCGCCCAGGTCGCGGTCAGCACCGCGTCCGCGGCGCTCAACGGCACCCGTCCAGTGGCGGCGGCGACCAGGCGGCGCGTCGAGCGGGCCGCCGAAGAGCTCGGGTACCGCCCTAACCTGCTGGCCCGCGGCCTGCAGAGCAAGCGCACCCGCATCCTGGCCCTGCTGTTCCCGGCCCCGCGCGGCGGTTTCGGCCCGACCGAGATGCAGTTCGCCACCGGCGCCGCCGAGGCGGCCCGCGAGCTGGGCTACCACCTGCTGCTCTCCCCCGAGAACGCCGACCCGATCGAGGAGCTGCGCCACCTGACCGGCCTGGGGCTGGTGGACGGCGTGCTGCTGATAGAGGTGCGGCTCGACGACGAGCGCGCGGAGTTCCTGGCGGCGGCCGGGGTGCCGTTCGGCATGATCGGGCGCACCCGCGACCCGGGGCCGATCGACCACGCCGACATCGACTTCGCCGCGACGGCCCGGGACGCCGTGGCGCACGTGGCCGGGCTCGGGCATCGCAAGCTGGCCTTCTTCAACCTCTCCGCCGACGTGTACGCGGCCGGGTACGGCCCCGCGATCCGGGCCGGCGCGGAGTTCGCCGCCGCCGCGCGGCAGGCCGGCATCGCGTACGTGGACGACTTCCACCCCGGCTCCCCCGAGGAGGGCGCCGAGGCGTTCGACCGGCTGCTGGCCGGGCACCCCGACGTGACCGCTCTGGCGGTGATGGACGACCACGCGGCGGTCGGCGTGATCGCGGCCGTGGCGCGGCGCGGCTGGCGCATTCCCGGCGACCTGACGCTGATGCTGGTGCTGTCGTCGGCCCGGGTCGCCGAGATGTTCCACCCCCGGCTCACGACGCTGGAGCCGCCCAGCACCGAGCTGGGGCGGCTCGGCGCGCGGATGCTCATCGACCGCTTGCAGGGGAACGCGCCGCCGCGGCAGCGGCTCGTGCCCTGCCGTCTGGTGGTCGGGGACAGCTCCGCGCCGCCACGTGAGGGAGTCACGTCATGAAGCCCGGTGCGGGAGTCACGTCGTCGGAGCTGGGGATGCACACGCTCACCGAGGGCCGCGGGCTGTTGTTCGGCGGGGACTACAACCCGGAGCAGTGGCCGGAGGAGGTCTGGGCGGAGGACGCCCGGCTGATGCGGGCCGCCGGGGTCAACCTGGTCACGGTCGGCGTGTTCAGCTGGGCGCGGCTGGAGCCGGAGCCGGGCAGGCGGGACTTCGGCTGGCTCGACCGGGTGCTCGACCTGATGGCCGAGCACGGGATCGCGGTGGACCTGGCGACGCCGACGGCCTCGCCGCCGCCGTGGCTGGGGCACCGGTGGCCGGAGACGCTGCCGGTGGACGAGGGCGGGCACCGGCTCTGGTACGGCTCGCGCAACCAGTTCTGCCCCTCCTCCCCCGTCTACCGGGAGCGGGCGCTGGAGATCGTGACCGCCCTGGCCGACCGGTACGCCGGCCACCCGGCGCTGGCCCTGTGGCACGTGGGCAACGAGCTGGGCGAGGTCTGCCACTGCGACGTCTCGGCCGCGGCGTTCCGCGCCTGGCTGCGGGAGCGGTACGGCGACCTCGGCACGCTCAACGAGGCGTGGGGCACGACGTTCTGGAGCCAGGGGTACGGCGACTGGGCCGAGGTGGTGCCGCCGCGCCGCGCCCCGTACCTCATCAACCCCTCCCAGCGCCTCGACTGGTGGCGCTTCTGCTCCGACGCGCTGCTCGACCACTTCCGCGCCGAGCGGGACGTCCTGCGGGCGCGCACTCCGGGCACGCCGGTCACCACGAACTTCATGGGCTTGTTCAAGCGGGTGGACTACTGGTCGGTCGCCGCCGAGGAGGACGTGGTCGCCAACGACTGGTACCCGGAGCCGGGCGACCCGCTCGCCCCGGCCAGGACGGCGCTCACCCACGACCTCATGCGCGGCCTGGCCGGGGGCCGGCCGTGGCTGCTGATGGAGCAGTCCACGAGCGCCGTCAACTGGCGCCCGCACAACCTGCCCAAGCCGCCCGGCCAGTTCCGGCTGGAGTCGCTGCAGGCGCTGGCGCGCGGCGCCGACGGGCTGTGCTACTTCCAGTGGCGGGCCTCCCGGTTCGGCGCCGAGCGCTTCCACGCCGCGATGGTGCCGCACGCCGGCGCGGATACGCGGCTGCACGCGGCGGTGCGCGCGCACGGGCAGGAGCTGCGGAAGCTGGCGGACCTGGCGGGCGAGCCGGTGCCGGCGCGGGTGGCGATGGTGTTCGGCTGGGAGAGCTGGTGGGCGCTGGAGGAGCGGGGCCGGCCCAGTGACCGGCTCAACGCCGTGGACCAGCTGCTGAGCTACTACGTGCCGTTCTTCGAGCGCGGGGTGAGCGTGGACGTGGTGCCGCCCGCCGCCGACCTGTCGGCGTACGCGCTGGTCGTGGCGCCGAACCTGTTCCTGGTCAGCGACGAGGACGCGGCCGGGCTGACCGCGTACGTGCGCGGTGGCGGCGTGCTGGTGGTCGGGCCGTTCTCCGGGGTGGTGGACCCGCGGGCGCAGGTGCGTACCGGGCGGTTCCCCGCGCCGCTGCGGGAGGTGCTGGGCGCCTCCGGCGAGGAGTGGCTGCCCGCCCCCGAGGACCCGCCCGTGCGCTGCCGCTGGACCGGCGGCCCGGAGAACGGGGCGGAGGACGGGGCGGAGTTCGCGGCGCGCACCTGGACCGAGCTGCTCACCGCCGAGGGCGCCGAGGTGGTGGCCGAGTTCGCGGGGGGCGACCTGGACGGGCGGCCCGCCGTGACGCGGCACCGCGCGAGCGCGGGCGTCGCCTGGTACGTGGCCACGATGCCCGAGCCGGCCGCACTCGGCGCGCTGGCCGGCCGGGTGCTGGCCGACGCCGGCGTGAGCGGCCTGATCCCCGGGCTGCCGGAGGGTGTCGAGGCGGTCCGCCGCGGCGAGGTGCTGTTCCTGCTCAACCACGGCGGCGCCACCGTACGCGTGCCGATCCCGCACGCCGCCGAGGACCTGCTGACCGGCTCCCCCGCGGAGGGCCACGTCACGCTGGCGCCCCGAGCGGTCGCCGCCCTGCGTCCCTGAACCCCCGACCTCACCCCGAGAACGGACTGGCATGAAGGTCAAAGACGGCTACCGGCGGATGCGTCCGCGGCCGGGCACCTGCTGCGCAGAGCGGACGGCACGGTCTGGCAGGATGATCGCTGGCAGGCCGGGCGGGCGCTGGTGGACTTCACCTCGCCCGCGGCCCGCGAATGGTACGCGGGCAAGCTGCGAGGGCTGCTCGACATGGGGGTGGACGCGTTCAAGACCGACTTCGGCGAGCGCATCCCGACCGACGTCGGCTACGCCGACGGCTCCGACCCCGAGCGGATGCACAACTACTACAGCCGGCTCTACAACCAGACCGTGCACGACGTGCCGGCCGAGCGGCGCGGGCCGGGCGAGGTCGTGCTGTTCGCGCGCTCGGCCACGACCGGCGGGCAGCGGCTGCCGGTGCGCTGGGGCGGCGACTGCGAGTCGACGTTCGAGGCGATGGCCGAGTCGCTGCGGGGCGGGCTGTCGCCGGGGCTGGCCGGGTTCGGGTTCTGGAGCCACGACATCGGCGGGTTCGAGGCCGTCCACGAGCGCCCCGACGGCGCCGCCAGGACGGTCACCGTGCCCTCCCCCGTGCCCTCCCCCGTGCCCTCCCCCGTGCCGGCGCTCGGCGGCGGCGCCGCGGCCGTGTTCGAGGTCTCCCGCGAGGGTGACCGCCTGAGCGCCCGCCGCCTCGCGGGCACGCCCGCCCCCTGGAACCTGCGCCACGCCGGGACGAACGCCGCCGCGGCTCCGGAGACCGACCACATCGAGATCATCGTCAGTGCCAAGGAGTGACATGCCTGCCTTCCCCGAGAACTTCCTGTGGGGCACCGCAACCGCCGCCTACCAGGTAGAGGGCGCCGCCACGGAGGACGGGCGCGGCCCGTCGATCTGGGACACCTTCTCCCACACGCCGGGCCTGGTGGCCAACGGCGACACCGGGGACGTGGCCTGCGACCACTACCACCGGCTGGAGGAAGACCTCGACCTCCTCGCCGGGCTGGGCGTCGGCGCCTACCGGTTCTCCATCTCCTGGCCGCGCGTGCAGCCGGGCGGCCGCGGCCCGGTCAACGCGCCGGGCCTGGACTTCTACCAGCGGCTGGTGGACGGCCTGCTGGCCAGGGACATCGCCCCGGTGGCCACGCTCTACCACTGGGACCTGCCGCAGGAGCTGGAGGACGCGGGCGGCTGGCCGCACCGCGACACCGCCGAGCGCTTCGCCGAGTACGCCCGGCTCATGGGCGGGGCGCTCGGCGACCGCGTCCGGACCTGGATCACCCTGAACGAGCCGTGGTGCTCGGCCTACCTGGGCTACGCCTCCGGCGTGCACGCCCCGGCCAGGACCGACCCGGCCGCCGCCCTGGCCGCCGTGCACCACCTCAACCTGGGCCACGGCCTGGCCGTGCAGGCGCTGCGGACGACCGCCGCCAAGGACGCGCAGATGTCGGTCACGCTCAACCTGCACCACGTGCGCGGCGTGTCCGAGCGCGACGCCGACGCGGTGCGGCGCGCGGACGCCCTGTCCAACCGGGCCTTCCTCGGCCCGATGCTGGAGGGCGCCTACCCGCGTGACCTGATCGCCGACACCGCCTCGGTGACCGACTGGTCGTTCGTGCGCGACGGCGACGAGGCCACCGCCTGCCAGCCGCTGGACGTGCTCGGGGTCAACTACTACAACCCGACGCTGGTGCGGCAGTGGGACGGCGTGACCCCGCGGGAGACCGCCGACGGGCACCAGGACGGGGCCGTCTCCCCGTGGATCGCCTGCGAGGACATCGAGTTCGTCAAGCAGCCGGGGCCGTACACCGAGATGGGCTGGAACATCGACGAGACCGGCCTGACCGAGCTGCTGCTGCGCCTGCACCGCGACTACCCGGACCTGCCGACGATGATCACCGAGAACGGCGCCGCGTTCCCCGACCCGGTCTCCCCCGACGGGCTGGTCCACGACGCGGACCGCGTCGACTACCTGCACCGCCACCTGACGGCCGTGACCGAGGCGATCGCGGCCGGGGCGGACGTGCGGGGCTACTTCGTGTGGTCGCTGATGGACAACTTCGAGTGGGCGCACGGCTACGCCAAGCGGTTCGGCATCGTCCGGGTGAACCGGGAGACGATGGAGCGCACCTGGAAGGACAGCGCCCACTGGTACAAGGACGTGGTGGCTTCGGGCAAGCTCCCCGGCTAGGGTTTGCGGCCCACGCCTCCCACGAAGGTGTGATACGTGATGCCCAGCTCGGCCTGGTGCTCGCCGGGGTCCGGACGCCACTCCGGCAGCGGCACCAGACCGGGCTCCAGCAGTTCGAGCCCGTCGAAATAGGCGAGGATCTCCTCGTGGGTGCGCCACCGGCCGGTGCCGAGGTGCTCGTTGAAGAGCTTCTCCGCGGTGAAGGCCTGCTGCGACACCTCGGGGTGAACCTGTCCGGGGTTGTGGAAGTGCGAGATCACCACGTGGCTGCCCGGGGCCAGCGGGCGCAGGAGCCGGGTCACGAGGCCCGCCGGGTCCTCCTCGTCCGACAGGTGGTGCAGGATCGCGAACATCAGCAGCCCGACCGGCTCGCTGAAGTCGATGAGGGCGCGCGTCCTGGGGTCGTCGAGGATCTTCTCGGGCTCGCGGACGTCGGCGTCGACGATCGCGGTGGTCTCGTCGACGGCGAGCAGGGCGCGGCCGTGGGCCAGGACGATCGGGTCGTGGTCGACGTACACGACGTGGGCGCCCGGGGCGGCGGACTGGGCGACCTCGTGCACGTTGCCCTGCGTGGGCAGGCCCGAGCCGATGTCCAGGAACTGCCGGACACCCGCCTCGGCGGCGAGGTGGCGGACCGTGCGCCGCAGGAACTGCCGGTTGGACTGGGCGGCCTCGGGCGCGTCCGGCGCGATCTGCAGCGCCGCCGTGGCCACGTGGCGATCGATCTCGTAGTTGTCCTTGCCGCCGAGGAAGTAGTCGTAGACGCGGGCCACGCTCGGCTTGCTGGTGTCGATCCCGCTGGGCGCGCTCTCCTGCTCGCTGTCGGGCACTGTCGGCTCCTTGCGATGCTTCAGGGGGTCAGGCCCATGATCCTAATTGCGAGTTTCCCGTACGGGCGGGAAAATCATCAGGAAATGTCGCGATCCAGTTCGCGGCCCGGTTCACGGCCCGGTTCACGGCCCGGTTCACGGCCCAGTTCACGGCGCAGCAGGCGGGCCGCGCCGGCCATGGCCCGCATCTTGCCCTCGGCCGACGCCCTGGGCAGATACTTCATCCCGCAGTCGGTGGCGATGACGATCCGCTCGGGCGGCACCCGCTCGAACGCCCGGCGCACCCGGTCCGCCACCACCTCGACCGGCTCGACCTCCGGCGTGGACAGGTCGATCACGCCGAGGATGACCGTCTTGTCCTTCAGGTCGGACAGCACTCCGAGGTCCAGCCCCGACTGCGCGGTCTCGATCGACACCTGCCGGACCGGGCAGCCGGCCAGCTCCGGCAGGAACGAGTACGCCTCCGGCCGCTCGTGGATGATCGCCGCGTAGCCGAAGCAGATGTGCACCGCCGTCATGCCGGTGACGCCGTCGAGGGCGGCGTTCAGCGCGGCCAGGCCGTAGGCGCGCGCCGCCTCGGGCCGGGCCTGCATGTACGGCTCGTCGATCTGCACGATGTCGGCCCCGGCGGCGAACAGGTCGCGGATCTCGGCGTTGACCGCCGCCGCGTAGTCCATGGCGGCGGCCTCGGCGTCGGGGTAGTGGTCGTTCTGCGCCTGCTGGCTCATCGTGAACGGCCCCGGCACCGTCATCTTCACCACGTGATCGGTGTGCGCGCGCAGGAAGTTCAGGTCGTCCACCTCGACCGGGCGGGGCCGCCGGATGGGCCCGGAGATGCGCGGCACCGGGTTCGGATGGCCGCTGCGGTCCAGCGCCGTACCCGGGTTGTCCAGGTCGATGCCCTCCAGGGCGGTGGCGAAGTGGTTGGAGTAGCTCTCGCGCCGGATCTCCCCGTCGGTGACGATGTCCAGCCCGGCGCGCTCCTGCGCCCTGATCGCCAGCTCGGTGGCGTCGTCCTGGGCCTGGGACAGCAGGCCGGGCGGGACCCGCCACAACTCCCTGGCCCGCACGCGGGGCGGGAACCGGCCGGCCAGCTTGGCACGGTCGATCAGCCACTCGGGCTGGGCGTAGCTGCCGACCAGCGACGTCGGCAGCAGCGGCAAGGAGATCACGGGGGCCCTCCCTCACGTCGGTCCTGGCCTCCACTGTGCCCCCGCCCCGCGGGGGTTACCAGCGGTCGAGGTGGAGCACCTCGTCCAGGGGCTGGCGGTTGGCGGGACGGAACGTCTCACCGGTGTAGTACGCGGTGGGCAGGAGAACGCCCTGCCGGACGTTCCCGGGGATGCCGAGCAGCTCGGCGACCTCGCTCTCGTACGCCAGGTGCAGCGTGGTCCAGGCGGTGCCCAGTCCGCGGGCGCGGGCGGCCAGCATGTAGCTCCACGCGGCCGGCAGCAGCGAGCCCCACAGCCCCGACTGGTTGCCCTCGGGCAGCCCGCCGGGCACGGTGATGCCGCCGATCACCAGCACGGGCACCTCGCTCATGTGGTCGGCCAGGTACGCGGCGCTGTCGGAGACCCGCTCCTGGGCCGCCGAACGCACCGGGTCGTCCCTGAACAGCGAGCGCGCCCCGCCGCCGGAGCCGTAGTACGCCTGCCAGGATCGCGCGTAGTAGCCGCCGATGGCCTTGCGCAGCTCGGGGTCGGTCACCACGATCCAGTGCCAGCCCTGCGAGTTGCCCCCGGTGGGTGCCTGGAGGGCGATCTCCAGGCACTCGCGTACCAGCTCCATCGGGACGGGACGGGTGAGGTCGAGGCGCTTGCGCACGCTTCGGGTGGTGGTGAGCAGCTCGTCGGCTGAGATCATCATGTGGTCATCATGCCCATATCCGGACGTCCGCTCCAGACCACCCGTCGCCGCGTGTCAGGCCGCGCCGAGCCAGAGGTCCGGGCCGAACACCTCGTAGTGGATGTCGCGCGGGGCCACCCCGGCCTCGACGAGCCCGCCGCGGACGGCGCGCATGAATTCGACCGGCCCGCACATGTAGACGACCGCGCCCTCGGGGATCTCGACGCCGTCCAGGTCCATCCGCCCGGGGCGGGCCGTCTCGTGCTCGCCCTCCTCGTACCAGAAGACGCGCTCGCCGTCGGTCAGCGCGTCCGTCAGGCGCTCCATGTCCGCGCGCAGCGCGTGGCCGTCCCTGGAGCGGTCGCCGTGCAGCACCAGCACCCGGCGGGTGGACCCGGTGTCGGCCAGGTGGCGCAGCATCGCGGCGATCGGGGTGCAGCCGATGCCCGCCGAGACCAGGACGAGCGGCGCGTCGCCGTCCTCGAGGGACACGTCGCCGAACGGCGCGGACAGGGTCAGCTCGTCGCCCACCTTGACCGTGGCGTGCAGCAGCGAGGACACCTCCCCATCGGGCTGCCCGTCGCCGCGCACCCGCTTGACCGTGATGCTGCGGCAGCCGTCGCCGCCGTGCCCGGACAGCGTGTACTGCCGGAGCTGGCGCACGCCGTCGGGCATGGTCACCCGCACGCTGACGTACTGTCCGGGCCGGGCCGGCGGCACGGGCTCGTCGCCGATCGGCCGCAGCACCAGGGAGATCGCGTCCGCCGTCTCCTCGCGCCGCTCGACCACCCGCCACTGGCGCCAGGTCCGGCCGTCGCGTGCCCCGGCCTCGGCGTAGATGCGGGCCTCCATGGCGATCAGCGCGCCGGCCATCAGCCAGTAGACCTCGTCCCAGGCCGCCGCGATGTCGGGCGTGAGCGCGTCACCGAGCACCTCGGCGATGGCCCCGAACAGGTATTTGTGCACGATGACGTACTGGTCGTCGGTCACGCCCACGGCGGTGTGCTTGTGGGCGACGCGCGCCAGCAGCGCGTCGGGCCGCTCGCCGGGGTTGGCCAGCAGCGCGCCCGCGAAGGCCGCCACCGCTCCGGCCAGGGCCTTGCGCTGCTCGCCGCTGCGCTGGTTGCCGCGGTTGAACAGGCCGTCGAGCAACTCGGGATGGTCGGCGAACATGGTGTCGTAGAACCGCGCCGTGATCGTCTCCAGCTCGGCCCCGACGACGGGCAGGGTGGCACGGACGAGCTCCGCGGCTTTGGCGGACAGCATGATGAACCTCCACACAGCTGAATGAGTGTCTGGGGTTCATACGGCGGAGCGGGCGTCCCGGACGACGGCCGCGGCTTCGGGGGACAGCATGAAGCACCCAGACCAAATTAATTTGCATCTGAGATTCATATTATTTGGTCCGTGGGGCGGTCGTGTCGGCGGGTGCCGTGAGGGACAGCAGGACCGGGCCGGTGGGGGTGCCGACCAGGGATTCCACCGTGATCGTGTCGAGCGAGGCGTAGAAGGCCTCCTGCGCCTGGCGCAGCGCGGAACGCAGCCGGCAGGCCGCCCGCAGCGGGCACGGCGGGTCGTCCTCGCAGCCCACCACGTCGCCCTCGGCCTCCAGGCCGCGCACCAGGCTCCCGACCGACGCGCCGCGGCCGGCCTCGGTGAGCTGGAGCCCGCCGCCCCGCCCCCGCCTGGCCTCCACCACGCCCAGCTCGCTCAGCCTGGCCACGGCCTTGGCGGCATGGGTGTAGGGGACGGCCAGCATGCCGGCGGCGGTGCGGGTGGTCAGCAGCTCGTCCGGGCGCGCCACGGCCAGGCGCATCACGAGGCGCAGCGAGATGTCGGTGAAGGCGGTCAGGCGCATATTTCTTACGGTAGGCGCCGGCGCGGGCTGCCCCGCCCGTCAGGACCGGGGCAGCCCGGGGGACGGCGTCAGAGGCGGCCGAGCACCGACATCGCCGGGAGCGCCCGGTCGGCGTAGTCGAACAGCGCCTGGTTCTCCCAGCCGTTGCCCGACGCCGGGTCGGCCGGGTCCCAGCCGTTGCCCTTGACGCCGGTCCAGGTGGCCTCCCAGGTGAACAGGCCGAGGCCCAGGCCGTTCGGCACGGCGCGGACGATGTCGGCCACCCTGGTCAGCATCGCGGACTGGCCCTGCGGCGTGGCCCGGTAGCCGGGGTACGGCTCCGCGGAGACGATGATGTTCTCCCAGCCGTCGTCGTCGGCCGTGGTGAACGGGTAGGCCGTCTCGACCACGACCACGGGCCTGCCGTACCGGGTGGCCACGTCGTTGATGTTGGCCTGGAAGGCCTCCAGCGTGCCGTGCCAGTAGGCGTAGTACGACAGGCCGATCACGTCGTACCGGATGCCGTGGGCGGCGGCGTTGTCGAACCACCACCGGTAGAGGCCGTTGTCGCCGCCGTTGGCCAGGTGCAGCACGACCTTGGTCGAGCCGGACACGCGCTTGACCGCGTCGTAGCCGGCGTTCAGCAGCGCGGCGGTGTTCGCCCAGTTGGCGTTGGAGCCGTCCGGCCAGAGCAGGCCGCCGTTGATCTCGTTGCCGACCTGCACCATGTCGGCCGTGGTGCCCTGGCGGCGCAGCGCGTCGAGCACGTCGTACGTGTGGTCGTACACGGCCTGCCTGAGCTGGTCGAACGGGAGCGGCTCCCACGCGGCCGGCTTGAACTGCTTGCCCGGGTCGGCCCAGGTGTCGGAGTAGTGGAAGTCGACGAGCAGGCCCATGCCGAGCGCCTTGATCCGCCTGGCCACCGCGAGCACCTGCGTCTTGGTGTTGTAGCCGTCGGCCGGGTTCACCCAGACCTTGAGCCGCATGTAGTTGAGCCCGGCCTGCGACAGGATCCGCAGCGCGTCGCCCTGGCGCCCGCGGGCGTCGCGGTAGACGCCGCCGAAGGCCTCCGACTTGGCCAGGCTGGAGACGTCCGCGCCCCTGATCTGCAGGCGGCCGGGGCCGGCCTGCGCCTGGGCCGGCTGTGCCACGGCCAGGGCGGTGACCAGCAGCAGCGCGGTGAGTAACCGTTTCATCGGGTCTCCCTAGGGTTGGGGGGCTTCCACGACGACCGTGACCGCTCCGGCCTCGACGGTGACCGGCCCGTCGTGCCGTGCGCCGTCGAACACGCTCACGCCGCTCACCCCCTCCACCGTCACGGGCCGGTCGCCGTGGTTGATCAGGAAGACGTGGGCGCCCCTGCGCACCAGTTCGAGGGTGTCGGGCAGGCCGCGCGGGCGGGACACCTCCGCGCGGTCGAGCACCTGGGCGAGCAGGTCGCGCAGGCCGGTGACCGGCGCGGTGGCGAGGTACCAGGCGGTGCCGGCGCCCAGGTCGTGGCGGGTGAAGGCGGGGTGGCCGGCATCGGGTCCGTCGGCGAAGTCCCGGACGGCGACCGCGCCCGCCGGGCGGATCCGCTCGGACCAGACGCGGGCCCTGGCCGGGGAGGGGCCGCCGCCGGTCAGCGCCACCGTCTCGTGCTCGCGGAGGGGGTGGAACTCCTCGATCGACAGGCCCAGCAGCTCGCGCAGCGCGCCGGGGTGGGCGCCGGGGTGGATGGTGTCGTACTCGTCCACGATGCCGGAGAAGTACGACACGAGCAGGTTCCCGCCCGCCTCCACGTACCGGTGCAGGTTCTTGGCGGAGGCCTCGGTCAGCAGGTACGAGCTCGGCGCCACCACCACCCGATATCCCGAAATATCGGCGGAAGGGTGGACGAAGTCCACCGTGACGTGCTCCCGCCACAACGCCTCGTAGAAGGCGTCCACCCGCTCCCGGAACGTCAGGTCCACCGACGGCCGCCAGTCCAGCTCCAGCGCCCAGTACGACTCCCAGTCCCAGACGATCGCCACCTCGGCCCGCACCCGGCTGCCCCGCAGACCGGCCAGCCGCCGCAGGTCGGCGCCCAGCCGCACGACCTCGCGCCACTGCTCGGAGTCCGTCCCGGCGTGCGGCACCATGCCCGAGTGGAACTTCTCGGCGCCGAACCGCGAGGCCCTGAACTGGAAGAACAGCACGCTGTCCGAGCCGCGCGCGACGTGCGCCAGGCTGTTGCGGCGCATCTCCCCGGGCCGCTTGGCGAGGTTGCGCGGCTGCCAGTTGACCGCGCCCGCCGAGTGCTCCATCAGCATCCACGGCGCCCCGCCCGCCACGGACCTGGCGAGGTCGGCGGACATGGCCAGCTCGATGTGGTTGTCGGGCCGCTCGGCCTTGAGATAGTGGTCGTTGGCGATCACGTCCAGCTCGCGGGCCCACTGCCACAGGTCGGTGGACTTGCAGTTCACGGTGCCGGCGAAGTTCGTGGTGATCGGCAGGCCGGGTGCCAGCTCGCGCAGGATGTCGCGCTGCAGCGCGTAGTGCTCGCGGTGCTGGCCGTCGCTGAAGCGGGCGTAGTCGAGGCGCTGGGCCGGGTTGACGACCGTGTGGTTGGCGCGCGGGGCGTCGATCTCGGACCAGTCGGTGTACGTCTGGCCCCAGAACGTGGCGCCCCAGGCATCGTTCAATGCGGAAATATCGCAATATGTGGCTTCAAGCCACCTCCGCCACGCCGCCACGCTGTGCCCGCAGTAGCACTCGCCGAGCGGGGCCCCGTACTCGTTGTGCACGTGCCACATGACCACGGCCGGATGGCCGCGGTAGTGCTCGCCCAGCGCCCGCACCAGCCGCGCGGTCGCCTCCCGGAAGGCCGGCGCGCTGGAGCAGGCGCTCTGCCTGCCGCCGAACCCGATCCGCAGCCCCTCCCTGGTCACCGGCAGCACGTCGGGGTGCGCGGCCACGAACCAGGCGGGCGGGGCGGCGGTCGGGGTGGCCAGGTCGACCGCGACGCCGGCCGCGTGCAGCCGGTCGATGACCTCGTCCAGCCAGCCGAACTCGTAGCGCCCCTCCGCGGGCTCCATCAGCGTCCACGAGAACATGCCCAGGCTGACCAGGTTCACCCCGGCCTCGCGCATCAGGGCCACGTCCTCTTCCAGGACCTCGCGCGGCCACTGCTCCGGGTTGTAGTCGCCGCCAAAGGCGATCCCGGCAGGACGCTCCGGATACATCCATCCCCCTCGAAATACTTCTGTGAACGTGCACAGTAAGGCTGACCGGGCCTGCTTGGGAACCGTTGCCCGCTAATTTCACGCTCTTGCAGGAGATTAACGAGAACGTAACGACCCCTTGACGACCGTTTCGGCGCTGTTCCACTCTGTGCACGTTCACAGAACCCTCTGGAGGTACGCATGCGCGCCCCCCGCCTTGGAGCAGCCCTGGCCGTCGCACTCACGGCCACCCTCGCGAGCTGCGGCTCCAGCGAGCCCGTCGAGAGCACCGAGGCGGCGCAGAGCCCCACGGCCGCCGCCCAGGGTCCGGTCAAGCTCACGTACTGGACCTGGGCCCCCAACATGGACAAGATCGTCGAGGTCTGGAACAAGGCCCATCCGGACATCCAGGTGACGGTGAGCAAGCAGGCCGGCGGCGACGACGCGGCGGCCAAGTTCCTCACCGCGGCCAAGGCCGGCAACCCGCCCGACCTGGTGCAGGCCGAGTACCAGCACCTCCCGTCCTTCATCGCCGCCGACGCGGTGGCCGACCTCAAGGCCGAGACCGCCGCGATCAAGGGCGAGTTCACCGAGGGTCTGTGGGGCCTGGTGACGCTGGGCACCGAGTCCGTCTACGGCGTCCCGCAGGACAGCGGCCCGATGATGCTCTTCTACCGCAAGGACCTGTTCGACAAGTACGGCATCGCGGTCCCCAAGACCTGGCAGGAGTACGGGGACGCGGCCCGCACGGTCAGGAAGAAGGACCCGAAGGCGTACCTCGGCACGTTCTCCAGCAAGGATCCGGGAGCGTTCACAGGTCTGGCGCAGCAGGCCGGGGCGCAGTGGTGGTCGATCAGCGGCGAGTCGTGGAAGGTGAACATCGCCGACGAGCCCACGAAGAAGGTCGCCGACTACTGGGACGGCCTGGTCAAGGAGGGCGCCATCGACGACATGCCCTACTTCACCCCGGACTGGAACAAGGCGCTCAACGACGGCAAGCTGCTGACCTGGCCGTCGGCGATCTGGGCGCCGGGCGTGCTGTCCAGCAACGCGCCCAAGGCCAAGGGCAAGTGGGCCGTCGCGCCGCTGCCGCAGTGGAACGCCGGTGAGAGCTACAGCGGCTTCTGGGGCGGCTCGTCCACGGCCGTGTCGGCCAAGACCCCGCACAAGGCCGCCGCCGCCCGGTTCATCACGTGGCTCAACACCGACCCCGCCGCCATCGACCTGCTCGTCAAGGAGGCCGCGATCTACCCGGCCTCGACCAAGGCGCAGGCGGCGCTCGGCGCGGCTCCCGAGTACTTCGCCGGCCAGCCCGACTTCTGGCAGCAGGCCGCCGCCGTGTCCGCCGGGGCCCGCGGGTTCACCTTCGGCCCGAACGTCGGCGTGACGTACAACGCCTTCAGGGACGGCTTCGACAAGGCGCTGCAGGCGAAGACCCCGTTCGCCGACGCCGTGCGGGCCATGCAGGACGCCACGGTCGCGGACATGCGCAAGGCCGGCTTCCAGCTCGCGTCATGAAGCGCTCGGAACGGGGGGTCTGGCCGTATCTCTTCCTGACCCCCGCGATGGTGCTGTTCACGCTGTTCCTCGCGGTGCCCATCGGCTACACCGTCTACCTGGCGACGCGCCGTACCAAGGTCTCCGGGCTGGGGCTGGGCAGGGGCGCGCGGCGGGAGGTGTTCGTCGGGTTCGACAACTTCGCCGCCGCCCTGGCCGACGGCGAGCTGTGGAGCGGGTGGCTGCGGGTGCTCGGGTACGGCGCGCTGGTGCTGGTCGTGATGCTGGGGCTGGCGCTGCTGTTCGCGCTGCTGCTGGACTCGGCGCGGGTGCGGCTGGCCCGGTTCTCGAGGATCGCGATCTTCCTGCCGTACGCGGTGCCGGGAGTGGCGGCCACGCTGCTGTGGGGCTTCCTCTACCTGCCCTCGCTCAGCCCGATCAGGGAGCTCCTGGACATCGACTTCCTGGGCGCCACCACCGTCACGTACTCCATGGCGAACGTGGCGGTGTGGGGCGGGGTCGGCTTCAACATGCTCGTGCTCTACACCACGCTCCGGGCGATCCCGCGCGACCTGTACGAGGCCGCGCGGCTCGACGGCGCCTCCGAGTTCCAGATCGCCGTCCGTGTCAAGATCCCGATCCTGACCCCGGCGATCATCCTGACCACCGTGTTCTCGATCATCGCGACCGTCCAGGTGTTCACCGAGCCCACCACGCTGCGCCCGCTGACCAACACGATCAGCTCCACCTGGAGCCCGCTCATGAAGGTCTACCGCGACGCCTTCGTCACCGGCGACCTGTACTCGGCCGCCGCCACCTCGATCGTCATCGCGGCGGTCTCGCTCGTCCTGTCGTTCGGATTCCTGCGCGTGGTCCGCAACCGCGCCTTCGGGGAGGGCTGATGGTCACGGTCACCGCGACCCCCGCACGCCGCCGGGCCCGCGTGGGCGCGGGCCGGCCGATCGGCGCCGTGCCGACCGCGCTGCTGCTGATCGGCGCGCTCTACTGCCTGTTCCCGGTGGCCTGGGTGCTGATCGCGGCCACCAAGTCGCCGGCCGAGCTGTTCAGCACCTCGACGCTCTCCTTCGGCACCGGCTTCCTCGACAACGTCGCCGAGCTGTTCGCCTACCGGGACGGGGTGTTCTGGCTCTGGGCCGGCAACACGCTGATCTACGCTGGCGGGGGCGCGCTGCTGTCCACGGCGGTCTCGGCGATCTCCGGGTACGCGCTGGCCAAATTCCGCTTCCCCGGCCGCGACGCTATCTTCAACCTGCTCATCGGCGGCATCCTGGTGCCCGCCGTGGTGCTGGCGATCCCGCAGTACCTGCTGTTCTCCAAGATCGGCCTGGCCGACAGCCACTGGGCCGTGCTGCTGCCGCAGATCCTGCACCCGTACAGCATCTACCTGGCCCGCATCTACGCCACCGCGGCCATCCCCGACTCCCTGCTGGAGGCGGGGCGGATCGACGGGGCCGGCGAGTGGCGGCTGATGTCGCGGGTGGCGATGCCGCTGATGGTGCCGGGCATGGTGACGATCTTCCTGTTCCAGTTCGTGGCGATCTGGAACAACTTCCTGCTGCCGTTCATCATGCTCGGCGACGACGGCAAGTTCCCGCTCACGGTCGGCCTCTACACGCTGCTGGCGGCCGGCGCGAACCAGCCCGCCCTCTACAACCTGATCCTCACGGGCGCGTTCCTGTCGATCGTGCCCCTGATCGCGCTCTTCCTCACGATGCAGCGATACTGGAAGACCGACCTGTCCTCCGGAGCCGTGAAGTGAAGCGCCCTACGATCCACGACGTCGCCGCCGCTGCGGGCGTGTCCCGCGGCACGGTGTCCCGCCTCCTCAACGGGGACAAATACGTCAGCCCCGCGGCGCGCGTGGCCATCGAGCGGGCCATCTCGCAGACCGGCTACATCGTCAACCGGGCCGCCCGCAGCCTGGTCACGCAGCGCACCGGCTCGGTCGTGATGGTCCTGTCCGAGCCGCACGAGAAGCTGTTCGAGGACCCCAACTACAGCACGCTCATCCGGGTGGCCATCAGGATGCTGGCCGAGCGCGACCTGTCGCTGGTGATGATGCTGGCCGGCGACGAGGGCGACCGCGAGCGGGTGGTGCGCTACGTGCGCGGCGGCCACGCCGACGGGGTGCTGCTGGTCTCGACGCACGCGGGCGACCCGCTGCTCGACGCGCTGCGCACCGGCCCGCCCGCGGTCTCCTGCGGCGCGGTCATCGGCCGCGAGACCGTCATCCCGTACGCCGCCGCCGACGAGCGGCTCGGCGCCCGCCAGATGACCGAATACTTCGTCTCCCTCGGCCGCCGGCGGATCGCCATGATCACCGGCCCCATGGACACGCCGGGCGGCATCCAGCGGCTGGAGGGCTTCGCCGACGTGCTCGGGCGCAAGGCGACCTCGAAGCTGATCGCGCACGGCGACTGGACGCAGGCCAGCGGCGAGCGGGCGATGACGGAGCTGCTGGAGCGGGCGCCCGACATCGACGCCGTCTTCGTGGCCTCCGACCTGATGGCGGCCGGGGCGCTCGCCGCGCTGCGCGCGGCGGGCCGCCGGGTGCCCGACGACGTGGCGGTGGGCGGCTTCGACGACTCCTCGGTGGCCATCTCGACCCATCCGCCGCTGACCACGATCCGGCAGCCGCTGGCGGAGATGGCCCAGGAGACGATGCGGCTGCTCCTGGCCCTCATCGACGGGGCCGAGCACGTCGATCCGGTGATACTGCCCACGGAGCTGGTGATCCGCGAGTCGGCCTGAGGTGTTTTGCCCCTCTTGCCGGAGTTTCCGCAGTACGATCACGCCAGCTGACGTACCCGAAGGAGCCTGCGATGGCTGGTTACGAGCGGGAGCGGGCGCCGGGGAACATCGACACCACCAAACCCAATGTCTCCCGCGTCTACGACTTCATGCTCGGCGGCAAGGACAACTACGAGGCCGACCGCCGCATGGCGGAGCTGGCGCTCGAGATCGCCCCCGACGCCCCGGAGGCCGCCCGCGCCAACCGGGAGTTCCTCGGACGGGTGGTCCGTTACCTGGCCGCCGAGGCCGGCATCCGCCAGTTCCTGGACATCGGCTCGGGGCTGCCCACGCAGGGCAACGTCCACGAGATCGCCCAGTCGGCCACCGCCGGCGCCCGCGTCGTCTACGTCGACAACGACCCGACCGTCCTGGTGCACGGCCGCGCCCTGCTCGCCGTGGACGACGACGCCACCACGGTCGTGGAGGCCGACCTGAGGGACCCCGACGGGATCATCGACGATCCGGAGGTCCGGCGCCTCATCGACTTCGACCGGCCGGTGGGCCTGCTGATGTTCGCGATCCTGCACCACCTGGCCGACGAGGAGAACCCGGCCGGGATCGCCCGCCGCATGGTGGACCGCCTGGCCCCGGGCAGCTACCTGGCCGTCTCCCACTTCCACAACCCGGGCCTGGCCCATCCGGAGGTGTCTCGGCAGGCGTTCGCGGCCGAGAAGATCTTCAACGAGACGCTGGGCACCGGCCGGTGGCGGACCCGCGCGGAGATCCTCGCCTGCTTCGACGGGCTGGAGCTGCTGGAGCCGGGGTTGGTGCCGCTCCCGGAGTGGCGGCCGGACTCCGACGACCGGGCCGAGCCCGGCATCACCTACCACACCTTCGTCGGGGCGGTCGGCCGCAAGGGTCAGGCCACTCCCGCGTAGACCCAGCGGCCCTCGTGGCGCACGAACCGGCTGTTCTCCTCCATCTCGCCGGGCCGTCCCCGGTCCAGGTAGTGGGCGCGGAAGCGGACGGTGCCCTCGGTGTGCACGACGCTGCCGCCGCTGGTCTCCAGCACCTCCAGCCGTACCCACTTCACCCTCCTGTCCAGGCCGACGGTGGCCGGGCGGGCGGAGGGGTGCCAGGTGCGCAGCAGATAGGCCTCGTCCCCGACGCCGAACGCGCTGAAGCGGGAGCGCATGAGCTGCTCGGCGGTGGTGGCCGCCGCCTCGCCCCGGTGCAGCCTGCCGCAGCAGTCCTGGTAGGGGGCGGGCAGGCCGCAGAGA
Source organism: Nonomuraea sp. KM90 (assembly GCF_052246675.1). Taxonomy (NCBI): domain Bacteria; kingdom Bacillati; phylum Actinomycetota; class Actinomycetes; order Streptosporangiales; family Streptosporangiaceae; genus Nonomuraea; species Nonomuraea sp. KM90. Next base: position 47,208 of record NZ_JBQQCB010000027.1, read on the forward strand.
CACGTACGAGGAGGCATGCGCCCTATTCTGCCCCCAGCCGGACCGTGAGATCGGTCAGGGTCGGGCCGAGCGGGGCGTCCAGGGTGAGGGCCGCGTCGGCGTCGGCGCCGGTCGGCCCCTGGTTGACGATGGCGATGGGGATGCCGAGCGCGGCGGCCTTGCCGGCGAACCGCAGCCCCGACCTGATCGCCAGCGACGACCCGAGCACGAGCAGCGCCCGCGCCCCGCCCACGACCGCGTAGCACTCGTCCACGCGCGGCTTGGGCACGTTCTCGCCGAAGAACACCACGTCCGGCTTGAGCACCCCGCCGCACCCGGAGCAGTCGACCACCCGGAACCCGGCGACCTGCTCGTCGGTGAGCACGGCGTCGCCGTCGGGGTTGATCCGGCCGCTGCCCTCCCAGTCGGGGTTGGCCTCGCGCAGGCGGCGCTCCAGCTCGGCGCGCGGGGTGCGCTCCCGGCACGACAGGCAGACGACGCGGTCGAGCCCGCCGTGCAGCTCGATCACCCGCTCCGCGCCGGCCGCCTGGTGCAGGCCGTCGACGTTCTGGGTGACGATGCCGGCCAGCAGCCCGCGCCGCTCCAGCTCGGCCACCGCCCGGTGCCCGGCGTTCGGGCGGGCCTGCCCGATCTGCCGCCAGCCGACGTGGCTGCGCGCCCAGTAGCGTTGCCGCGCCTGCGCGCTGCCGACGAACCGCTGGTAGGTCATCGGCTCGGCGCGCCGGGCCCGCCCTGTCGGCCCCCGGTAGTCGGGGATGCCCGATTCGGTGGACAGCCCGGCCCCGCTGAGCACGGCCACCTGTCCCCTGGCGACCAGCTCGACCAGCTCCGCCACCTTCGTGGTGCTAGGTGTCACATCCCTATGGTGCATCAGCCGCCCGCTTGCTCCCGCCCCAGCCCACGATCGGCAGCCCACGATCGATCGCCCACCCGCTCCTCCGCCTCCACGACGCGTTCGGCGTACCACAGCCGCCGCATCTCCGGGCAGCTCTCCAGCAGCCCGGCCAGCCGCCCCCGGCCGGCGACGCGGCCCCGGTCGAGGACGATGACCTGGTCGGCACGTTCGAGCGCGGCCTGCCGATGGGAGACGACCAGGACCGTCTCGGGGCCGCGCCCGGCGATCCGGTCCCACAGGAGCCGCTCGGTCTCGACGTCCAGGGCGGACGACAGGTCGTCCACGACGAGCAGGTCGGGGGCGCGGACGAGGGCGCGGGCGGCGGTGGCGCGCTGCACCTGCCCGCCGGACAGCCGCACCCCGCGCGGCCCCACCACCGTGCCGAGCCCCTCGGGCAGCTCGGCCAGGTCCCGCTCGAACGCCGCCAGCTCCAGCGCCCGCCGGACCTCGTCGTCGCCGGCGGGCCGGCCGAGCAGCACGTTCTCCCGCAGCGTCTCGGAGAACAGCCGGGGGACCTGGCCGGCGTACGCGGCCCGGCCGGGGACCAGGAACGTGCCCGGGTCCGCGACCGCGGTGCCGTTCCACGAGATCGTCCCGCCGTCCAGCGGGAGGAGGCCGAGCAGGGCGCGTACCAGGGTGGTCTTGCCCGCGCCCACGGCACCGGTGACGACCGTGAACGAGCCGCGCTCGACGCGCAGGTCGACGCCGTGCAGCACCCCGCGCACGGTCAGCCCGCGCGCCTCCAGCACCTGGAGGCGGTCGGCGGGCGGCGGCGGTGGCGGGGCGGGCGGCGGGTCGCGGTGCAGCCAGACGCCGGTGCCGCGCGACAGGTCGCCGGCGTCCTCGTGCGGCGCCATGAGCCGGGTGAGCCGCTCCGTCGCGACCGCCGCCTGGGGCAGCCGGGACAGGACCGTGCCGATCGACCGCGGCAGCGCCGTGAGCCAGCCGATGTAGCTGGTGAACAGCGCCAGGTCGCCCACGGTGAAGTCGCCGCCGCGCATGGCGGGGGCGGCCAGGAGCAGGACGAGCCCGGTGCTGAGCTCGACGGTCGTGGTCGTCGCGGCGTCCAGCAGGTCGGTGGCCATCCGGTCCTTGACGGCGGCGTCGCGCCGCCGCCGGTTGTGCTCGCGCAGCCGTTCCAGCGCCGCGGCCTCGGCCCCGGCCGTCTTGAGCGCGAGCACGCCGGCGAACATCTCCCCCACGTACGCCGTGACGGCCGCCCCGAGCCGCCTGGCCCGCCCGTGCAGCCGGGCGATCGCCCGCCGCATCATCCGGCTGAGCACGCCCACCGCGATCATCGGCAGGGCCAGCACCAGCGTGATCGCCGGATCGACGGAGGCCATGATCGGCAGCGCCGCGGCGGCGAACAGCGTGGTGCCCGCCAGGCTGACGCTCTCGTCGGTGAGGTCCACCGCGTCGGCCACGTCGTCGCGCATGCGGGAGACGGCCTCTCCGGACGAGTGCGGCAGCCGGGCGGCGGCGGGCCCGCGCGCGGTGAGCACCGAGCGCAGCACGTTGGCCCGCAGGAGGGTCGCCGCCGCGGTCCACCAGTAGACGCCGTACGTCCACGCGACGACGATCACCATCCCCCGCACGACCTCGACCGCCACGAACGCCGCGCACAACCACAGGGTCGCCCGCAGGGCGGCCGGCTGGTGGCCGCTGATCTGGTCGAAGACCTGTTGCAGGAGGAGCCCGGAGGCCAGCGGGATCACGTGGACCGGCAGCCACAGCAGGGCCCCGACCAGGTACCGGCGCAGGTCGAACGTGGCCAGCCGGGTGGCCACCAGCAGCACCGGCCTCACCGGCCCACCCCCGCCAGCGGCAGCGGCAGCGCCACCAGCAGCACGGGCTTCACCGGGCCACCCCCGCCAGGTCCAGCAGCCGGCCGAACCTGCTGTGCGGGTCGGCGGCGAGGTCGGCGCGGGAGCCGTACTCGACGACCTTGCCCCGGTCGAGCACCGCGATCTTGTCCACCCGCGCCAGGGACGACAGGCGGTGCGCGATGATCACGCCGGTCCGGCCCGCCAGCAGGCGGCCGATGCCGTCCTCGATGCGGCGCTCGGTGGCCGGGTCGAGCCGGCTGGACGCCTCGTCGAGCACGACGAGCCCGGGGTCGGCCAGGAACGCCCGCGCGAGCGCGAGCAGCTGGCCCTCGCCCGCCGACACGGCGCCGAGCTCCGATCGCAGCCCCGGTCCCAGCTCGGTGTCGAGCCCGTCGGGCAGGGCCGCCGCCCATTCCCCGAGCCCGACGGCGTCGAGGACCTCGCGCAGCCGCTCGTCGCCCGGCGGCGGGCGGAAGAGGGTCAGGTTGTCCCGCACGCTCGCCGCGAAGAGCTGCACGTCCTGGGTGACCACGCCGATCCGGCTCCGGAGGGAGCGCGGGTCGGCCTCGCGCAGATCCACGCCGCCCGCGCGCACGGTGCCCTCGACGGGGTCGTGCAGCCGGAGCACGAGCCGGGCCAGGGTGGTCTTGCCGCTGCCGGTCCGCCCGACCAGGCCGAGCGTCTCGCCGGGGGCGAGCGTGAGGTCGATGCCGGACAGCACCTGCTCGTCGTCGCCGGGGTAGGAGAAGCCGACGCCCTCGAAGCGCAGGCCGAGCGGGCCGGCGCCGGGGAGGGGGCGGGTGCCGGGGGTCAGCGCGGGCCGCTCGGACAGCAGGCCGGCGATGCGGGCCAGGCCGGCCAGGGCCGCCTGGTACTGCCTGATCTGGTCGATCAGCCGCTCGAACGGCGCCCGCACCATGAGCGTGTACTGGAAGAGCAGCACGGCGGTGCCGACCGTGAGCGCGCCGGCCTCCATGGTCCACGCGGCCAGGCCCAGCATGATCGCCGTGCCCGCGGCGAAGGCCACCGAGGTGCCGGCCAGGAGCATGGTGCCGACGCGGGCGTCGCGGTTCTCGGCCCGGAAGAGGGCGGCGCTGACCTGGTGGAAGCGGCGTACGACATGCTCGCCGGCGCCGTTCGCCCTGATGTCCTCGGCCCCGGCGAGGCGCTCTTCGAGGGTGCCGAACAGGGCGGCGCCGGCCGCCCGGGAGCGCGCCGCCGACGGCACGGCCAGCCGCTGCGCCCGCGCCATGCCGTACCCGATGAGCAGGCAGTACGCCAGCAGCGCGCACCCGATGCGCCAGTCGACGCCGAACACGACGACGACCACGCCGGCCAGGAGCAGCGCGCTGGCCACGACGTCCAGCACGAACGCGACGACGAAGTCGGCGACCGCCACGACGTCGCCGTCCACCCGCTCGATCAGCTCGCCGGGGGTGTGCCTGCCGTGGAAGTCGAGGTCGAGGCCGAGCGCGTGCTGGGCGAGGCGCTCGCGCAGGCGGTTGGTGCCGTCCCAGGCGAGCCTGCTGGCCAGCCACGCCGTGACCATCCTGGCGGCCTGGCCCGCGACGGCGAGCGCGAGGTAGCCGAGGGCGATCAGCGTCAGGTGGCGGATGCCGGCGCCGGCGATGGCGTCGTCGACGAAGCGCCGGGTGATCTGGGGCGCCGCCAGCGGGAGCGCGGTGGCGGCGGCGATGGCCGCGGCCAGCCCGGCGGTGGCGCGGCGCCCGGGGCCGAGCAGGCGCAGGACGGAAGGGTCAGGTGGTGGGGTCCGGAGCTCGTACGGGGTCAAGAAGCGTCATGCCCTTTGCGTAGGAGGATTCGCTGAGCTGGGGGGACAAGAACGCTTCCCGCATCGCGGGCCTCCTTCGCCGGTCGATCTGCTTCCGCCGGGGAGTACACCAGCCGGGGCCGCCTCCGGGCAACCGATTTTCAGCGCGCCCTTCGTACGAGGCAGGCCACGCGCAGCTCCGCGCACCATGCCTGCCCGTCGCCCCGCTCCTGACCGGGAACCGGCGACATCTCGGTGACCAGGACCTCGGCCGGTTCGTGCCGGGCCAGGTCCTCGACCGCGAGGGGATCGCAGAAGTCGACGGGGAAGGGGCCGGGCTCGGCGGGGTGGCGGACGAAGACGTGCCGGGGCAGGCCACGTTCGCGGCGGAGGCGGTGGATGGCCAGCCAGCGGTCGAAGGGGTCCGCGCCCCGCTCCTCGGGCAGGTGCAGGCGCCAGCGCGCCCGCTGGTAGACGAGGTCGCCGATCATGATGCGCGGGGTCCGCGCGCCGAGGTCGACCTCCACCGGCGCGGTCCCGGGCCGTTCGTAGAGGGGCCCGCGGCCGGGTCCCGTCCCGGACAGCAGCCACGTCGCGGCACCCGGCTCAGCCCCGGCGGCCACCAGCTCGGGACCGGGCGGCACCGGGTCCGGCCACTCCCCCACCTCCGCCCACCACCCAGCGGTCGCCAGGACCACGGCCCGCGCGTCCAGCCGGACAACCTCCTGCCCCTCTCCGGAGCGGAGCGCCTCCGACGCCATCCCGGCCAGGACGGCGCCGAGCTCCCGCCGGGCCCCGCCCTCCCGGGCGAGCAGGGCAGCCAGGCACCACAACGGCACCACCGCCGTCAACGCCTCCCGCAACCGCTCCAGCGCGGCCCCGCCGATCACCACCGGCTCCGATCCGGGCTCGCGCACGCGCGACGACCCGCCGCCCCCGGGCTCGAACCGCGCCCGCAGCCGGGGCCCGCCGCCCTCCACCGCCAAGCGGCGCAGCAGCCGGTGAGCGGCCGCGGTGCGCAGCCGGGAGCGCCGGGCCGTGCCGTCCCCGGGCCGCCGGGCCAGCGGATGCCGCTCGATCTCCCGGTGGAAGGCGGGATCGGCGAGGAAGGCGGCATGCCGTACGGACTCGTCGTCGTACGCCTCGGCGACCCTGCGCCGCGTCACCAGCCAGGCGGCGGCGTGGGCACTCCTGGCCGCGGCCCGCGCCGAACCCGCCGCGACGACGGCGGACTGCCACCGCCGCGCCCGCTCCCCCATGCCGAGCGACTCCAGCAGCCGGATCTCGTCCCCGGTGAGCGGCGCCCCGGCGCGTACGCTCCTGAGGCACTGCCCGGCGAGCGCGCACCGCTCGGGCGGCAGCCTCAGCACCGCGTCCCGCAGCGGCGCGGCCTGCCGCAGGAAGCGCTCGCGCTCGGCGGCCAGGCGCCGGCGGGCGTCGAGCAGCCGCTCGGTGAGCCGCCGCAGATCAGGATGGCCCATCCCGTCGAGCAGCCGCGCCGGCAGCCCGGGGGTCCGCGGCAGGAACCACGGACGCAGCTCGACGACCAGCTCAGCGACACCGGCCCGGATCCGCCACGAGATCTCCCCGGAGCCCGAGACGCCGCCGTCCCCGCCTAACGCCGCCGCCCGGGCGCCAGGCGGTTCCTCCCCCTGCCACGTGCCGCTCACCCGCGCCCCCTCAACACCCCGGCCTCGGCCAGCTCCGCCGTCAGCCGCTCCCGCGCCCCGTCCGTCAGGCCGTCGAGGGCGTGCGGGTCGTCGGCGGCCAGCCGCGCGACCGGCGAGACCAGCCCTTGATGCAACCGGAACGACCGCCCGGACCGCAGGCTCACGGCGAACGTGCCCGGCCCCCGCCCGTCGGGCCCGGCCCCCGCGACCACCTCCGCGCACGGGTCCCACGCACACGCCGGCACGGGCAGCGCCTGCCCCGCGACGGAACAGGCGGCGAGCCTGCCGGGCGGCAACCCGGGAAGCCGGTCCAGCCACCCCCGGATCATGGCCGTCACCTCGCGGGCGCGCATGGTCTCGGGCGCGTCGAACTCGATCCATCGGGCCAGGTCGTTCCCGGCGCGTGGCGGGAAGCGCACGCTCTGACCGGCCCAGACCGTACGGATGCCCATCCGGTACGGCCGCAGCCCCGCCGGCCGCACCCCGCCGGGCCCGTCCGCCAGCAGCTCCAGCGACTCCCCCACGACGCCCGCGGCCATCCCCGGCGCGCCCACCGCCAGCTCGCACGTCACCGGCACCTCGGCGGGGATCGCGGCCAGCAGCCGCCGCAGGTTGACGGTCACGCCGTTGAGCCCGGTGGCGGCGGCCAGGAAGTCGATCCGCGTCACGGTGATCGTCAGGCCGCGGCAGCGGGCCAGCGCCTCCCGCGAGAACGCCCCCGCCCGGACCACGTCCAGCCACCCCGCCCAGGGACCGCTCACCGGCGGCCGGTCCGCCCCGGTCACCCAGCGCACGGCCGCGTCGTGCCCGGCGGTCCAGCAGCGCCTGATCACCCGATCCGGCGACCAGTCCAGCCACTCGACCCCGGCCAGCTCCGGCACCCGCCGCAGCGCCGCGACCTGCTCGGCCACCAGCCGCCCGCACAACGTCACCCGCTCCGCCCCCAGCGCCTTGACCAGCGCGAACGCGGCGGGAAGCTGCTGCTCGCCGTCCACCACGACGTGCGCCCGCCGCCCCCTGGCCACCTCCAGGGCGATCTCGACCTCGGGCCGGAACAACCGGCACCGGGCGGCCGCGCCGAGCACGTCCCGGCTGCTCTGCGTGCTGCCCTCGGCCAGCTCCAGATCGTCGATGCTGAGCCGGACCGCGGGGTCGCCCGCCAGCCGGAGCGCCGTGCCGACCGCCCGCAGATGGGCGTCGTCGTACGCCTCGCGCTCCAGGATGGCCGCCGCCGCCCGCCCGAACAGCGCGGTGAGCGGCCCGTCAGGCAGCCCTTCGGCGGCGGCCCGCAGCCGCGCCGGCTCGGCGAGCCGTTCGACGAGCAGCGCTCCCAGATCGACCACCTCGACCCCGGCCGGCGGAACGACCTCGGTCGTGAAGTCGGTGAACGGCGGAATGACGAGCAGCTCCATCAGCAGCCCCCTCCAGGCCACGGGTACGGATGCGCCGCCGGTTCATGGCGACCGCCCGGAAGACTCGGAGGAGCGCCCCGGCCGGGTCTCTCGGACGCGCCCCGGCCGGGGTCCCGGTGGCCGTCGCGGCGCCCCTTTCTGGCCGGTCGCAGGTAGACACAGCGCAGCTCGGCCGCGAAACGCTGCTCGCCCTCCCGCAGCCAGCACTCGTCCGGCCCCGCCGGCACCTCCGTCACCGTGACCTCATCGGCCATGGCCGCCAGGCGGGCCAGCCCTTCGAGGAGCGCGGGCGCGCGGGTGTCCACGTAGACGGGCTCGCGCTCCCGGGCCGACGAGGCGAAGAACGCGACCGGCAGGTCGTGATCCTCCCGCAGGCGCGCCATCGCCACCAGGAGCTCGCGATCGCCGGCCGCCTGCCCGAGCGCCTCGAACGACGATCGGCCCACCCGCCACCGCCGCCCCGACACGACGACGTTGTCCCACGTCAGCCGGGGGACCCGGGCGAGGCCATGGAGGCGGGGCAGGCTGATCCTGGGCAGGGCGAGGGCCGTGTGCAGGGCCGTGTGCAGTGAGGTGTGCAGCGCTGCGTGCAGGGCCGGGTCGTGCCCGCCGTTGTGCAGCAGCAGCGGCTCGTCCAGCCCCTTGGCGTACAGGAGGGCCCGCTGCCCGTCGCTGTGCACGTACAGCTCGTCGAGCCCGATCCGCCGCCGCCCCGGGTCGGCCGCCACCCCGCCCAGCTCCAGGACGGGCCCGGGCAGCTCCAGCGGTGGCACGCCGTCGGAGCGGCGGGAGATGACGTTCAGCACGGTGAACCCGGACAGCGCCAGCCTGATCTCCGTGTCCCGCTGGGCGAGGCACATGGCGCGTTCCTCGTGGAACTGCAGCGCCCACGGCGTGAGCAGCACCGCGTCGTGCAGCCGGCTGAGGACCAGCGGGGTCACCCCCGGCTCGTACGCCTCCAGCGAGGGCGCGGCCACCATGACGTCGGCCGAGCAGAGCACGGGCACGGCCGGCGGGGCGGGCTCGTCCAGCAGGCCGGCGAGGTTCAGCTCGGCCGCCCCCGCCGGCGCGTCGCGCACGATGGCCGCGACGCGCCGCGCGAGCCGGTCACCGTGTTCGATCTCCAGGTCGCCGGTCGCCCGCAGGGCCTCGGCCAGCGGGAACGTGCCCGCCCCGAGCCGCCCCGCCACCAGCCGGTTGGTACGCAGCCTGGTCAGCTCGGCCTCCTCGGCGAGCAGGTCGAGCACCCGGGGCACGCGGCTCTCGAGGTCGGCCGCGAGCGCGTCGCCGACCGTGACCCGCAGGGTGCCGGCCGCCGCCTCGTGCACGATCACCCGGTCGTCGCGCTGCCCCCCGCCGGCCAGCGCCTCGATCCGCCGCTGCACGGCCAGCTTCACATCGGGCGAGGCGGCGGGGTACTGCCCGAGCAGCTCGCCGATCTCGCCGACGCGCCTGCCCAGCGGCAGGTCGGCGTCCGCCACGCGATGGCCGGGGGCCACGTGCTCCCGCTGCGCCGGCACCCCGGCCGGGCCGTCCCCCCGCTCCGGTACGACCGCAGGGGCCACGAACCCCTGCCCCGGCACGCCGGGAGCCTCCGCGAGCCCCCGCCCGCGCACCTCCCGCGCGCCTCCGTGCCCGCACCCGCCACCGCCCGGCCCGGAGGGATCCGACCCCCCGGCACCCTCTCCCGCGCCGCCGCCGGCACCGTCCTCGGCAGGAGCCGCCCCCGCCGCGCCCCTCCCCGAGGAACCCGATGCCCCGGCGGCACCCTCTTCGGAAGGACCCGCCTCCCGCTCGGAGGGGCTCCGGGCGCCGCCGACCCCCTCCTCGAAGGGGCCGGCGAGACCGCACTCGCAGGCGCCGGCGAGACCCGCCCGGCCGCGCCCGGAGACGGGCGGCCCGCCGAAGGCCCCCCGCGGACCGCCCCGGTCCCTTCCGGGCGGCCCGCCGACGCCGCCTCGCTGACCGCCCCGGTCACGCCCGGGCGGCCCGCCGAGGGCGCTTCGCGGACCATCCCGGTCGCGCCCCGGTGCCTCACCCGCCACCGCTGGGCCGTTCCCCCCGGCCCCCGGCACGACCGGCACCCCCCGGGCGGCGAGCCGCTCCCGGAGCCAGCCCAGGGTGTCGGAGACGGTGGCGGGCGGGCACAGGTCGTGGGTGAGCAGCCCCCGCCGCACCGCCACGGCCAGCGCCGCCGACGCCCGCTCCAGCCCCGTCCCCGTCTCGGCCGCGATCTCGGCCAGCGTGCGCCGCCCGTCGCAGTGCCCGGCGAACGCGGCGCCGTCGGGCGCCTCCCCCGTCCACGTCCTGCGCCGCGGCACCAGCCCCGCCACCAGCGCGGGGTCGGCCAGGACGCGCTGCTGCAGCGCCTCCTCCACGCGCGCCGCCGCGAACGCCACCCGCCGGTCGCACTCGCGATGCCCCGCCCAGGTGTAGCCGCCGGCCCCCGCCTCGACGGCCCCGTAGCCGAGCGGCCCGTAGCAGCCCTCCGTCTCGCACGAGGCCGACAGCCGCTGCACGTGGGCGGCGACCTGCCGGCGCATCTCGCTCCCCTTGGCCCCGTGCCGCAGGTCGCGGTAGAGGCCGGGCGAGGAGCACACGAGCGCGTCGAGGAACCGCTCGTCGGCCACGATCCCGGCCATGGCCGCCCGGACGAGCGCCGCGTCGCCCGCGACCATGCCGGCCAGGGTGAGGCGCGCCTCCTCCAGCTGGCCGGTCACGTCGTTCCAGGCCGCCAGCCAGTCGTCGGGACCGGGCGAGCCGGGTGGCAGCGGGCGTAGCGCGCGCAGGCGGCCGCGGAAGCCACGGGGCGGCCTTCCCCCGCCGGAAGAACCGGCGTCCGCCCCGTGGCCGGGCCCGTCGTCGAGCAGGTCGAGCGCCTGCCGCTCCAGCCGTACGACGGCCGCGGCCGCCTCCGCCGCCCTGGGGTGGACGAGGGACAGGACGAGCTCCCAGGGAAACCCGGCACTCCGTACGACCACGGCAGGCAGCAGGGTCCAGTCGTGCTCGATGCCCATATGGACTTCTCCCTTTCCTGGCGTGAATTCGCCGCACGGCGCCTCAACTCAGATATTTACAAGATCATTTTCATGTGTCAATGAGTTGCCGGATTAGAAGAAAATGAGAACCGCCAATCCCAACGGAGAATTGACCGCCAACACAAACAAACCCCGCCATAAGGGGCACAGCTGTTTACTTTGCGTAGCCATTCGACCTATCCTTGCAGCACAGAGGGTCATCGATGCTCTCTCGCGAGAACGCCCGATTAAATTCGGCAACAGCGCCCCGGCCCGCCGATTCAGCCGCCCATTCAATACGCGGCCGAACCGCCGGCCGATGATTTCTCGCGGCCGTTCGTTCAATCGCGTTTAATTCGGGTTCCCATTTCCGCGCCAGGGCAAGGTGGGGTCAAGGGCGCGTGCCAGCACGCCGGAGAGGAGAAACGGACTGATAGAAGGTGACACGGGGGTGAAGGGGGAGCAGTGACGGAAGACGGACGGCGGCGGCGGCGCGGCGACGGGCCCCACCTGTGGACACCGGTGTTCGTGGCGGGGCTCCTCCTCGTCACCGGAGTGGTGATCGCGCTGGACGTGACCACGGGCACGGCGGTGCGGCTGTTCCCGCTGCTGATCTTCCTGCCGGCGATCGTCTCGGGCCTCGGCGAGGTGTGGCAGACGGTGGTCGCCTCGGTGTGGGTGGTCGTGGTGGAGGTGATCACCGGCATCCACCTGCGCGGGGAGACGGACGACATCCTGCTGGCGACCGGCTTCACGGCGCTGTTCGGGGTGCTGAGCGTGCTGGGCTGCCGCTACCGCGTACGGCGCGAGGAGGAGGTCCACCGGCTGCGCTCGGCGGCGGCCGCCCTGCAGCGGCTGATCGTGCGCCCGCTGCCGCTGCGCACCGCGGACGTGGTGGTGGACGGCCTCTACCAGCCGGTGGAGGAGGACACGATGGTGGGCGGCGACATGTACGAGGTGGCGCCCTCCAGGCGCGGAACCAGGGTGCTGATCGCGGACGTCCAGGGCAAGGGCCTGCCGGCGATCGGCACGGCGCTGGCCGTGCTGGGCTCGTTCAGGGAGGCGGCCTACCGGGAGGAGACGCTCACCGGCGTCGTGGCCGCCCTGGAGAACACCGTGGTCCGTCAGAACACCTTCGCCTCCATGACCGGCGAGCCCGAGCGGCTGGTCACCGCCCTCGTGCTGGACATCGGCAAGGAGCCGGGGGTGGAGGCGGTCAACTGCGGCCACATCGCCCCGTACGTCATCCACGACGGCGACGCCCACCAGGCGAACCTGGGCGAGGCGGCGGTGCCCCTCGGCCTGGCGTCGCTGACGCAGACGCCGCGCCGGGGCGTGCGGTTCGCGTTCCCGCCGGGCGCGACGCTGCTGCTGTGCACCGACGGCGTCACCGAGGCCCGCGACCCCGACGGCGCCTTCTACCCGCTGGAGGAGCGGCTGCGCGCGTGGGCCCTCGACCCGCCCGCCGGGCTCGCCCGTACGCTGGGGGCCGACCTGCGGGAGTTCACCCGGGCCGCCCCGCGCGACGACATCGCCGTCCTCACGCTCCGCAGGACGGAAACATCCCTGAGGCTCTTCCGCCCAACATCATGAACCGCTCGCTCCACTGGCGCGTACCTACACACATCGGACACGTGGTCCATGGAGGTGTCGTGGAGCTCAGTCTCTTGCGGGCACAAGCGCACAGCCCGTCGTACTTCTCACTCATGCGCAGCTCGACGGGAGAGCTCGCCCCGGTGGACTTCTGCATACCGTGCAACCCGTATTTCCCCACGCCGGAGATCTTCGATCACCTCGGGAGAAACCTGGAGACGATACTCAAGTTCTATCCCAGCGACGCGGGGACGATCACCGAGGAGCTCTGCTCCACGCTCGGGCTGCACCCCAAGACGGTCGCGATGGGCAACGGCTCGACGGAGCTGATCACGTGGATCGACCACCTGCTGGTGCGCGAGAGCCTGGCGATCCCGATCCCCACCTTCGGCCGCTGGACCGACCAGCCGCTGGAGACGGGCAAGCGGGTGGACATGTACCCGCTGCTGGAGAGCCGCAACTTCACGCTGGACGTGAACGACTACGTCTCGTTCATCCGCATGCGCGGCTCCCGGGTGGCGGTCATCTGCAACCCGAACAACCCCGACGGCGGCTACCTGCCCAAGCACGAGGTCCTGCACCTGCTCGACCAGCTCATCGACCTGGACCTGGTGATCGTGGACGAGTCCTTCGGGGACTTCGTGGACGCCGAGCCGTACCCGGGGGTGGCGGCGGAGGCCGCCGTGCGGCCGAACGTGATCGTGCTGCGCAGCCTGGGCAAGAACTTCGGCCTGCACGGCATCCGCTTCGGCTACATGGTCGCCAACCCGGCGCTCGCGGGCCGGGTGCGCGACGCGCTGCCCAAGTGGAACCTCAACTCGTTCGCCGAGGTCGTGGTGTTCATGATGCGGCAGTTCATGCCCGAGTACCAGGAGAGCCTCAAGCGGCTCGGCGGCGACAGGCGGGCGATGTTCCAGCAGCTCAGCACCATGCCGGGGCTGTCGGTGTTCGCCTCGCAGGGCAACTTCCTGCTGGTGAAGCTGCCGCCCGGGCACGACGGGGTGCCGCTGCGCGACCACCTGCTCACCGAGCACGGCGTGTACGTCCGCGAGTGTGGCAACAAGCTGGGCACCACCAGCCAGTTCCTGCGCCTGGTCGTGCGCCCGCAGGAGGACGTGCGCCGGCTGCTGATCGGCATGACGCAGTTCCTGTACTCGGGCAGCCTGCACGAGATCCCCGTGATCGGCCTGCACCACAGGCGCGCCAACCCGCTGTCCGCGTGACCCGGCCGGAGCCGGGCCCCGGCGGGAGAGCCCCTCCCTGGCCGTGACCTCAGGTCGGGAGCTCGTTCACCGTGACGGTCGAGACCGCGTCGAGTGCCCGCTGCCCGGCCTGCCGCACGACCGGCGCCAGCGTTCCGCCCGTCGCGAGCGTCTCGGCCAGCGCGGCCGCGGTGAGGGCGTACTGCAGCAGGGTGATCCCCTTGTGGGCGAGCACGATCCCGGCGGACGCCTTCAGCCCGAGCCCGACGACCTGGGCGCCGGTGCCGGCCGGTCCCATGTCACCCGGACCCGTGCCACCCGGGCCCGTGTCGCCCCGTCCCGTGTCGCCCCGTCCCATGCCGTCGAGTCCCAGCAACGCGGCGGCGTGGCCCTCGTGCTCGTCACCCATCCGGATCAGCGCGTCCTCGTCCCCGTCGGAGTACCGCCGCCCGAGGAACACCTCCATCGGCGCCAGCGCGGCGGGCAGCTCCATGCTCACCGCGCACCCCCTCGCGCGCCCGCGCCGCCATCCGCCGCGCGGCCCGGCTCCCCCAGCCCGTCCACCATCCGCTCCCCCTTCACGCTCGCGGCCGGATCCCGGCCATCAGCCCCGCCATCCCCTGCGTGTACGCCCGCATCCGCAGCACGCCCTCCTCCCGCAGCTCCGCCACCCTGGCCATGACCCGGTCGGCGCCGGCGCCGGATTCCGCGCGCCGCCGCAGCACCCCGGCCTCCAAATCGTCCAGGGCGGCGTTCACCGAGCGGACGACGCGCTCGCCCAGCGCCCTCGTCCCGCCGTACAGGGCCCACGGCGCCACGCTCAGCGAGACCAGCCGCGGCCCCGGCGCGCACACGGCGCTCACCGGCCCCTCCGAGACGCCGCGCAGGTCCGCGTCCGGCACGCCGCCGATCGTCTCCAGCATGTCGATGAGCTGGTCGAACAGCTCGCCGAAGGCCAGCGAGGGCACTCCGCCCGGCACCCCGCCCACTGCCCCGGCCCCGGCGCGGGCTCCGGCGCGCAGGGCGGCCGCGCTCACCTCGATCGACGCCGTCACCCGCGCCATCCGGGCATCCAGCTCGGCCCGCACGGCGCGCAGCTCCCGCGCCAGCGCCAGCGGCTCGACGAACGGCACGACCCCGTCGTCGGCGGCGGACGACGCCCGGCCGAAGGCCGCGTCCACCGCCTCGGCCACCAGGCCGGCCACGACGTCGGCCGGCTCACGCAGCAGCCGGGGCTCGACCCCCAGCGAGACGAGCCTCCCCTTCTCGAGGACGGCGCGCACGCCGGCCTCCCGGTGATTCTCACGCAACTGAACGAACTCCGACGGACGACCACAGGCGATTGCTGACACGCTATCCGCGCAGGCCGGGGGCTGAGGCGGCCATCGTCCGGCGTTCCTTTCGATTTCACGGACCGTTGGCACGCCCACGCCATGCCGGACCGGTCCCGAGCCGATGTAAGCTGTCCCGGCTAATCCCCTTACGGCATAAATAGTCGGCCGACGATGGAAGGGTTCCGTGCGCTCCAGCCACCAGGCAAGCACCGTCCAGCCCCGCGACCACACCGCCGCGGACAGCCACGACCGCATCCAGGTCCGCGGCGCCAGGGAGAACAACCTCAAGGGCGTCTCCCTGGACATCCCCAAGCGGCGTCTCACCGTCTTCACCGGAGTGTCCGGCTCCGGCAAGTCCTCGCTCGTCTTCGACACCATCGCCGCGGAGTCCAGGCGGCTGATCGACGAGACGTACACGGCGTTCATCCAGGCGTTCATGCCGAGCCTGGCCCGCCCCGACGTCGACGCGCTGTACAACCTCAGCGCGGCGATCATCGTGGACCAGGAGCGGATGGGCGCCAACCCGCGCTCCACCGTGGGCACCGCCACCGACGCGCACACCATGCTGCGGATCATCTTCAGCCGCATCGCCGAGCCGCACGTCGGCTCGGCCTCAGCCTTCAGCTTCAACATGGCGGAGGGCATGTGCCCCACCTGTGAGGGGCTGGGCAAGGCGTCCGAGATCGACGTGGACGAGCTGGTCGACAGGGAGCTGTCGCTGAACGAGGGCGCGATCAAGGCCCCCGGGTACGCGGTGGACAGCTGGCCCTGGCAGATCGTGGCCGGCTCCGGGCTGTTCGACCCCGACGTCAAGCTGAAGGACTTCACCCAGCAGCAGTGGGACGACCTGCTCCACAAGCCCGCCACCAAGATCAAGTACGGCGCCAACAACTTCACCTACGAGGGCCTGGTCGTCCGGGTCAAGCGCAGCTACCTGGGCAAGGACCGCGAGTCGCTGCAAAATGCCGCGCGGGCGTTCGCCGACCGGGCGGTCAAGCTGGCCCCCTGCCCCGCCTGCGGCGGCTCCCGGCTGAACGAGGCCGCCCGCTCGGCCCGCATCCAGGGCCGGAACATCGCCGAGTGCTCGGCCATGCAGATCAACGACCTGGCCGACTTCGTCCGCGGCATCGGCAACCCGGCGGTCGGCCCGGTGCTGGAGGGGTTGCGCTCGACGCTGGACTCGCTGGTCGAGATCGGCCTGGGCTACCTCAGCCTGGACCGGGAGTCGGCCACGCTGTCGGGCGGCGAGGCGCAGCGGGTCAAGATGGTGCGCCACCTCACCTCGAGCCTGACCGACGTCACGTACGTCTTCGACGAGCCCACGGCCGGGCTGCACCCGCACGACATCCAGCGGATGAACAGGCTGCTGCTGCAGCTCACCGACAAGGGCAACACGGTGCTCGTGGTCGAGCACAAGCCGGAGACGATCGCGATCGCCGACCACGTGGTGGACCTCGGCCCGGGCGCGGGCAAGGACGGCGGCCGCATCTGCTACGAGGGTGACCTGAACGGGCTGCGCTCCTCCGGCACGCTGACCGGCCGCTACCTCGACCACCGCGTACGGCTGCGCGAGGAGGTCCGCAAGCCCACCGGGCAGCTCCCGATCAGGAACGCCACGCTGCACAACCTGCGCGACGTGAGCGTGGACCTGCCGCTCGGCGTGCTGACCGTGGTGACCGGGGTGGCGGGGTCGGGCAAGAGCTCGCTGATCCACGGGCACGTGGCGGGCCTGGACGGCGTGGTGGTGGCCGACCAGTCACCGATCCGCGGCTCGCGCAGGAGCAACCCGGCCACGTACACGGGGGTGCTCGACCCGATCCGCGCGGCCTTCGCCAAGGCGAACGGGGTCAAGCCCGGCCTGTTCAGCGCCAACTCCGAGGGCGCCTGCCCGGCGTGCAAGGGCATCGGGCTGATCTACACCGACCTGGCGATGATGGCCGAGGTGGCCTCGGTGTGCGAGGAGTGCGAGGGCAAGCGGTTCACGCCCGAGGTGCTGACGTACCGGCTGCGCGGCAAGAACATCAGCGAGGTGCTGGAGATGCCGGTGGCCGAGGCCCGCGACTTCTTCCCCACCGGCCAGGCCGGCACGATCCTCGACCGGCTCGTCGCCGTCGGCCTCGGCTACCTGGGGCTCGGCCAGCCGCTGACCACGCTGTCGGGCGGTGAGCGGCAGCGGCTCAAGCTCGCCATCAACATGGCCAAGAACGGCACCACGTACGTGCTGGACGAGCCCACCACGGGCCTGCACCTGGCGGACGTGGACCAGCTCCTGGCCCTGCTCGACCGCCTGGTGGAGGCCGGCAACACGGTCATCGTGATCGAGCATCACCAGGCCGTCATGGCCCACGCGGACTGGATCGTGGACCTCGGCCCCGGCGCCGGCCACGACGGCGGCCAGGTCGTCTTCTCCGGCACCCCCGGCGACCTCCTGGCCACCGGCACCTCCCTCACCGCCATCCACCTGCGCGACTACGTGAACCGCCTCTGACCGGCCCCGCCGGGCGCCCCGCGCGCCCGGCGGCCCTCCCCGACCGGAGTACGGCGGGACGAAGGCGCGGACGTGCGAAAACGGCGCAGGAACCTGCGGGAAGCCGAGCCCGGGGACCTCGGACGGCCACCCGGGAACCTCAGACGGCCAGGCGGGCCAGGACGCGGGCGAACTCCGGCGGCGGCGCCACGACAAGCCTGGTGTGCCCGCCCCGCGCGACGATGTCCGCCCTGATGAGGGTCAACCGCCCCTCATGCCACCAGTAGACCTGCGAGCTGAGCCCGTCGGTCCGCACCGCGTGCACCCGCAACCGCTCAAGAGCCCGCACCACACCGATCCCGTCCACGGGATGCACGAGCAGCGTGTACGGATCCGGCAGCACCACCAGCACCCCGTCCGCGGGCACCGTCAGGTAGTCCCCCAGCCACCGCAGATGCGTGGCGGCCGACGGGCTCGGCGCGGTCAGCCGGGTCACCGGCGTGCCCGACAGCTCGATGCCCTCCACGCGCAGCCGCTCCTGCCCGCGCACGTTGGCGACGGCCAGGTCGAGGGCCTGTCCCGTGGGCAGGGGCCAGCACCCGGCCTCCTCCGGCCGCACGGTCCGCGAGCCGACGGTGAGCAGTTCGACCAGGTCGGCGTTCAGGTGGCGGCCGACGACGCGGGTCAGGTCGGGCACCTCGTCCACGGACTCCACGCGGGTCAGCATCAGGGGCCGGGCCTGCTCCAGGTCGCACACGTCCAGCCGCTCGCCGGCGGTGGCCACGGCGTGCGCGAGGTGCTCGGAGACCAGCATCGGCCAGTCCTCCCTGGCCCTGCGCCCGGCCTCGCGCCGCAGCCCCTTGAGCTGCACGACCAGGTCGGCCTCGCCCTTGAGCGTCACGGCGGAGCCGTCGGGGGCGAACGTGAAGGAATATCCGTGGGACTCCGCGACGAGCGCGAGCAGCGAGTCGAGATCGACGTCCTCGACCGGCCGGCGCGCGGGCTCGCGGTCACGCCTGAACCAGTTCACGCGCCGTGTCCCTTTCTGTCGGTTTCGTCCCTCCTACCTTGCCTGCTGCTCATTCCCACTCATGTCCGTTAGGGAGCACGATTCGGTATCGATAACACCAAGTGCCCCCAGCCACACGCTCATCTGTGGCGACCCGTGCCCCACCGGCAACCCGGCCACCACGGGCACCCCGAGCGGCCCCAGCCGGTCCCGCAGAACCGGGTACGGATCCCCGCACCCCACCCACGACCCGAGCGCGATCCCCCGCACCCCGTCGAACACCCCGGCCTGCAGAAGCTGGGTGAGCATGCGGTCGATCCGGTACGGCTCCTCGCCCACGTCCTCCAGGAACGCGATCCCGCCGTCGAACGACGGCTGCCACCGGGTGCCGCACATCGAGGCCAGCAGCGACAGATTACCGCCGCCCAGCACGCCCTCCGCCCGCCCCGGCGCCAGCACCCGGTCGCCCCGCACCGGCGCGGGCGCGCCGAACAGGGCCGCCCGCAGGCTCTCCCAGGTACGCGGCTCGGGTCCCGCCTCGTCGCCCGCGATGACGTCGCAGGCGGCCATCGGCCCGTGCAGCGTCGGCACGCCCAGCTCGATGGCGAACGCGTTGTGCAGCGCCGTGATGTCGCTCGACCCGAGCAGCACCTTGGGCCCGGCCGCCCGCATGGCTTCCCAGTCGAGCAGGCCGAGCAGGCGGCCCGCGCCGTAGCCGCCCCGGCAGCAGAACACGGCCGACACGGCCGGGTCGCACCACGCCGCCTGGAGGTCGGCCGCCCGGTCGGCGTCGTCGCCGGCCAGATAGTCCAGCCCCTGGCGGTCGAGCGCGTGCGGGCTCACCACGACTTTCAGTCCGAGGCCCTCCAGCCGCTCGACGCCCCGCTTGAGCAGGTCGGCGCTGGGCGGGCCGGAGGGCGAGACGACGGCGACGGTGTCACCTTGCTGCATCGATCAGCTCCTTGACGAGCGCGGGCAGTGCCTGGCCGATCGGTTCGTTGATCACCCGATCGGCGAAGGGGTCATAGGGCGTGGGCTCGGCGTTCACGATCACCAGGCGGGCGCCGGCGTCGAGCGCCGCGCCGCACAGCCCAGCGGCCGGATGCACGGTCAGCGAGGTGCCCACCGCCACGAACAGGTCGCACGACTGGGCGGCGTCCAGCGCGGCGCCCAGCACCTCGGGCTTGAGCGTCTGCCCGAACGAGATCGTGTTCGACTTCTGGATGCCGCCGCAGCGCGGGCACGGCGGGTCCTCCTCACCGGCGGCGACCCGGGCGAGCACCTCGTCCATGGGCGTGATCAGGTCGCAGGACACGCACTCGGCCCGGTGCAGGGTGCCGTGCAGCTCGATGACCTTCTCCGGCGCGGATCCGGCCCGCTGGTGCAGCTCGTCGATGTTCTGCGTGATGAGGGCGCGCAGCATCCCCGCGTGCTCCAGGTCGACCAGCGCGGCGTGGGCGGCGTTCGGCCGGGCGCCCCAGGCCGGATGGTCGATCCTGGCCCGCCACGAGGCGCGCCTGATCTCGGGGTCGGCCAGGTAACGATCGATCTGCGCGTTCGCCGCCGCCTGCGGGTTCTTCGTCCATACACCCTGCGGGCCCCGGTAGTCGGGGATCCCGGAGTCGGTGGAGATGCCCGCTCCCGTGAGCACCGACACGGAGGTTGGCTCGTTCACGTGGCAAACGGTGTCACACTTACCTCTCGTATGCGACTTCCGCCCCACATCCTCGTGGTCAACGGCATCAAGGTCCGCCGGCCGGTCTTCCTGCTCGGAGCGCCGCATTCCGGCGCGGACCTGCTCGCCCGCGCCCTGAAACGCTCCCCGGGCTTCCACGTGACGATGGGCCGCGCGAGCGTGGCGCACGTGGTGTACGCCTTCGCCCGCAAGCCGTCCATCGCCCGCACCGACGGAGCCGTACGCGTCATGAGAGACGCCCTCGCCGAGTCGTGGCAGGTGCTGCCCCGCTCCTGCGGCGAGTGCGCCGAGCCGTGCCGGGAGGCCGGCGGCGTCACGGGAACCGGTCCGTGCGTCTCCACCAGCGACGTCACCCGCTTCGGCGACGCCAGCCCCGACCTGATCTACAGCGCTCCGGTGCTGCTGCGGGCCTTCCCCGACGCCCGGTTCGTCCAGCTCATCCGCGACGGCAGGGACGCGGTGGCCGGCATGCTGGGCGACCCGGCGTGCCTGGCCTGGTTCAAGCCGGCGATGCTGGCGGAGGGGACCGAGTTCCCCAACGCGTTCCTGGGCGTCAACAAGGACGAGCACCTCGAACGCTGGAAGACCATGCCGTCGGCGGGCAAGAGCGCGCTGCGCTGGCGCGGCGCCGTACGCCTGAGCGCCGAGCTGCGCCGCACGCTGCCCGAGCGGCAACTCCTCACCGTCCGGTACGAGGACCTGGTCCGCAGGCCGCCGCAGACGGTGGCCACGCTGTCGGAGTTCCTGGAGACGCGGGTGCCGAAGGTCTTCCTGTACGACGACAACGTGCCCAAGGTCGGCGCCTGGCGGACCCGGCTCCGGCGCGACGACCTGGAGCTGGTGGAGAAGGTGGCCAGGGAGGAGCTCAGGCGGCTGGGCTACCTGCAGAGCTGAACTGGGTGCGGTAGAGCTCGGCGTAGAGCCCGCCCCGGGCCAGCAGCTCCTCGTGCCCGCCGCGCTCGGCGATCCGGCCGTCGTGCACGACGAGGATCTCGTCGGCCTCCCTGATCGTGGACAGCCGGTGCGCGATGACCAGCGACGTACGGCCCTGCAGCGCGGTCTTCAACGCCACCTGCACGGCCGCCTCCGACTCGGAGTCGAGGTGGGCGGTGGCCTCGTCGAGCACGACCACACGCGGCGCCTTCAGCAGCAGCCTGGCCAGCGCCAGCCGCTGCTTCTCGCCGCCGGACAGCCGGTAGCCGCGATCGCCCACCACGGTCTCCAGCCCGTCGGGCAGGCTCTCGACGAGCTCGCCGATCTGCGCGGCGCGCAGCGCCTCCCAGATCTCCTCGTCGCTCGCCTCCGGCCTGGCGTAGCGCAGGTTGGCGCCGATCGTGTCGTGGTAGAGGTGGGCGTCCTGCATGACCACGCCGACGGTGTCGCGCAGCGAGTCGAGGGTGGCGTCGCGCACGTCGAGGCCGTTGATCCGCACCGCGCCCTCGTTGACGTCGTAGAGCCGTGACACCAGGGAGGTCATCGTGGTCTTGCCCGCGCCGCTGTGGCCGACGAGCGCGATGAGCTGCCCGGGCGCGGCCGTGAACGACACGCCCTTGAGCACCGGGTGGGACGGGCCGCCGGCGTCCTGCCTGGCGACCGACTCCAGCGAGGCCAGGGAGACCTCCTCGGCGGCCGGGTAGCGGAAGCGCACGTCGTCGAACTCGATCGTCACCGGCCCCTCCGGCACCGGCACGGCGTCCGGCTTCTGCGCCACCATGGGCTTGAGGTCGAGGATCTCGAAGACGCGGTCGAAGCTCACCAGCGCGGTCATCACGTCCACGTGCACGTTGGACAGGGAGGTGAGCGGGCCGTAGAGGCGCATCAGCAGGGCGGCCAGCGCCACCAGCGTGCCGAGCTCGAAGGCCCCGGAGACGGACAGGACGCCGCCGATGCCGTAGACCAGGGCGGTGGCCAGCGCCGCGATCAGCCCGAGCGCGACCCGGAACACGGTGCCGTACATGCCGACCGTCACGCCCACGTCGCGCACCCTGGCGGCGCGGCTGCCGAACATCTCGGCGTCGTCCTCCGGCCGGCCGTACAGCTTGGCGACCATCGCGCCGGCCACGTTGAACCGCTCGGTGGTGACCGAGCTCATCTCGGCGTCGAGCTGCATCTGCTCGCGGGTCAGCACCGACATGCGGCGGCCGACGTATTTCGCGGGCACGATGAAGATCGGCAGCAGCACCAGCGCGACCAGCGTCACCTGCCACGACAGCGCCAGCATCGCGCCCAGCACCAGGATCAGGCTGACCACGTTGGACACGACGGACGACAGGGTGCTGGTCAGGGCGCGCTGGGCGCCGATCACGTCGGTGTTGAGCCGGCTGACCAGCGCGCCGGTCTGGGCGCGCATGAAGAACGCGACCGGCATGCGCTGCACGTGGTCGAACACCTCGGTGCGCAGGTCGTAGATCAAGCCCTCGCCGATGCGGGAGGAGAACCACCGCTGCACGAGCGTCAGCCCGGCGTCCACCAGCGCGAGCGCGGCGATCGCCACGGCCAGCCAGACCACCACGCCGGGCCGCTTGGGCAGGATGCCGTCGTCGATGATCGCCTTCATCAGCAGCGGGTTGGCGATCACGATCACCGCCCCGGCCACGACGAGCGCCAGGAAGACCGCGAACTGCCGGGTGTACGGGCGCGCGTAACGGGCGATGCGCCGCACGGTGCCCGGCCGCAGCCGCTGCTTGGTCACCGATCCGTCGCGCCGCAGGGACGCCATCACGTGGGGCCCGAAGCCGCCACCCATCATCGCCATCCGGGGGATCCCTCCTCCTCCGCCGGAGACAGCGTCCCAGGGGCACGCCGGGATTCCCGGCTCAGCTCAGCGCGAAACCCCACCCCGCACTCCACCGCCCCCTTCCCCCGTCCCCGCAGCTCACGCCCACCCACCACCGCCAGGACGTTGCGCCCCGCCGGCACCCAACCGGACGCTGCGCCCCCATCCCACGAGCACCGCCGTGGGCGCCCCCTCTCCGGCCGCGCTGGGGTGCCGCTGGGGTGCCGCGACAGGAAGCACGCTGCAGTCGCCGCCGCAGGAGGCACGCCGCCGTGAAGCGGGGGCGCATTGTCACGGTTGCGGCTGTGATCGCCGCTGAGGCCCCATCGCGCCGCGTTCCAGCCCGGAGTCCCAACTGCCGCTGATCGCGCGCGCACGGAGCCTCTGGGCCCGGCTGCGGGCGTTCCAGAGACGCTCCCGCCGGCATCGCGTAGCAAGTCAGGCGGAAGAGTCCTGAGCCGCGAGTCAGCCCAAGAGGCCCTTGCGCGAAGAAACCACTTAAGAGACCACAGAGCGGAAAATCACCCCAAGAGCACCTCTGAGCGATGAATCACCCGAAGAGGGCCTTGATGCGTGCGGCCTGTTCGATCCCCTCGGCCACACTCTGCTCCTCCAGGGTGCGTCCCTGCGCCCCCTGGAGGAGTCGCTTGGTCGCCACAGCCGCGTCCCGGTTGGTCGACAGCAGTTGCGCGACCTTGTCCTGTACCGCTTGCTCCAGGTCGCCCCCGGCGACCACTCTCTCGGCGAGGCCGATGCGTATGGCCTCGTCGGCGTGCACGGTCCTGGCGGTCAGGCAGATGTCGATCGCCTTGGCCAGGCCGACCAGCTCGACCAGGGGCTTGGTCCCCGTCAGGTCGGGCACCAGGCCCAGTGCGGGCTCTTTCATGCAGAACGAAACATTGTCGGCCACGATCCGCAGATCGCAGGCGAGCGCGAGCTGGAACCCCGCGCCGATCGCGTGCCCCTGCACTGCGGCGATGGAGACGATCTCCGGGCGGCGCAGCCACAGGAACCCCGCTTGGGCCTGTCTGATGCGCTGCTCGAAGCCGGCGTCGTCGGTCTTGGCCGCCGAACTGAACGAGCCCTGTCCGGGCACCCCCTCAGGTGTGAACATTCGCAGGTCGATCCCTGCCGAGAAGGACGGTCCCTCACCTTTCACGACGACGACGCGCACCTGCCCGGGCAGGCTCTCGCCGATGCGGGCCAGCTCCGACCATGTCGCGAACGTCTGTGCGTTGCGCTTTTCCGGCCGGTCCAGCGTGATCGTCGCTATCTCACCGTCCACCTCGAAGCGAACTCCGCTCCCTGCCGCGGCAGAGCCGTCGTCCGCGTACCCCCCGCGCTGTTGCGCCTGCGCTTCCGCCATCGCCCGCTCCTCTGTCCTGCTGACCGTCGCGCCCGAGCCTACAGAATATGGTTCTGGCCCGGGCGCGACGGCGGCTGACTAGGGACGGGCGGCTGCGGTCGCACGTTCCGAGGCGGCCGTCAGCGCTTGGACTTGCCTCGGGTCGCCCCGCCGCGCCCGCGCAGAGTCACACCGGACTCGCTGAGGATGCGATGGATGAACCCGTAAGACCGACCGGTAGAAGCGGCCAGCGCGCGGATGCTTTCGCCCGCGGCGTAGCGCTTCTTGAGATCGCCGGCCAGTTTTTCCCGGTCGGCCCCGGTGACCCGGGTGCCCTTCTTCAGTGTCTCGGCCACGAGTACCTCCTGTAGTGCCGGACTTCCGCAGCGTTACTCCGCCATGATCAGTCATTTCAGCGGGATCGGCTACCTACTCCACGGGAAAAGATCCGTACCCACTCAAATTAAGATCAGGCAAGTGCCACAAGATCGGAAAATTCATCGCTCCACGCGTCTTCAGTTCCGTCCGGTAGCAAGATCACCCTATCCGGTGACAGGGCGTCAACGGCACCCTCGTCATGTGTGACTAGGACGATTGCTCCTGAATAGGACCTCAGAGCATTGAGAACCTGCTCGCGGCTGACCGGATCGAGGTTGTTCGTGGGCTCGTCGAGAAGCAGGACATTGGCACTCGAGAGCACCAGGATGGCGAGCGCGAGCCGGGTCTTCTCACCGCCGGAAAGTACGCCGGCCGGCTTGTCCACGTCGTCACCCGTGAACAGGAACGAGCCGAGGACCTTGCGCAACTCGGTGTCGGTGAACTCGCCGCCGGCCGAGCGCATGTTCTCCAGCAGGGTCCGGCCGCTGTCGAGGGTCTCGTGCTCCTGCGCGTAGTAGCCGATCTTCAGGCCGTGTCCCGGCTTGATCGCGCCGGTGTCGGGCTGCTCGATCCCGCCCAGCAGGCGCAGCAGCGTGGTCTTGCCGGCGCCGTTGAGGCCGAGGATGACGACCCTGTGACCTCGGTCGATGGCCACGTCGACGTCGGTGAAGACCTCAAGGGAGCCGTACGACTTGGACAGGCCCTCGGCCATGAGCGGGGTGCGCCCGCACGGCTGCGGGTCGGGGAAGCGCAGCCGCGCCACCTTGTCGCTCTTGCGCTCCTCCTCGGTGCCGGACAGCAACCGGTGCGCGCGCCGCATCATGTCCTGGGCGGCCTTGGCCTTGGTCGCCTTGGCGCGCATCTTGTCGGCCTGCGCCAGCAGCGCCCCGGCCTGCTTCTCGGCGTTGGCCCGCTCGCGCTTCCTGCGCTTCTCGTCGGTCTCGCGCTGGGCGAGGTAGGCGTTCCAGCCGACGTTGTAGTGGTCGACGACCGCCCGGTTGGCGTCCAGGTGCAGGACCTTGTTGACCGTGGCTTCAAGAAGGCCGACGTCGTGGCTGATGATCACCAAGCCACCTTGATGACTTCGCAAAAAATCGCGAAGCCACCCGATTGAGTCCGCATCTAGGTGGTTTGTCGGCTCGTCGAGAAGGAGAGTTTCCGCTCCGCTGAAAAGAATTCGGGCCAATTCCACGCGCCTGCGCTGACCGCCGGAAAGCGTTTGCAACGGCTGTCCCAGGACACGGTCGGGCAGGCCGAGGCTGGAGGCGATGGAGGCCGCCTCGGACTCGGCCGCGTATCCGCCGAGGACGTGCATCTGGTCCTCGAGCCTGCCGTACCGCCTGACGGCCTTCTCGCGCGTGCGCTCGTCGGCGGAGGACATGCCGACCTCCGCCTCGCGCAGCTCCCTGATGACCTGGTCGAGGCCGCGCGCGGACAGGATGCGGTCGCGAGCCAGCACCTGAAGGTCGCCGGTGCGCGGGTCCTGGGGCAGGTAGCCGACGCTGCCGGTGGCGGTGACGCTGCCCGAGGCGGGCAGGCCCTCGCCCGCCAGCACCTTGGTCAGCGTCGTCTTGCCCGCGCCGTTGCGGCCGACGAGCCCGATCTTGTCACCGGGGTTGACCCGGAAGGAGGCTTTCTCGATGAGCAGGCGCGCGCCCGCGCGCAGCTCGATATCATGGGCAATGATCATGGTGACCGGAACACTCCCGAGCTAGGAAACGAGGATTGGGCGTGCGACGCCGGTCAATCGGGAGCATGCATACCGATCAGTGTAGGGCTCCCGGCGGGAGCCCCACCTCTCCGATCAGTGCTCTGTCAAGTGCTTGCCGATCAGCACCAGGTTGTGGATCGCGGCCAGGCCGTACTGCGCGGCGCTGTTGGTGCTGACGAACGCCGCCTCGTGCACCGGATGCGGCACCTCCGGGCCGTCCACCAGGGTGAGCTCCCAGTTCTCCTGATGTTGCAAGGGGTTGCGGTTGAGCTGGTCGCCCTCTCCCAGGAAGAACTTGCGCCAGGCCCAGGCCGCCAGGTCGGCGTCGCCGGTGCGCGCCGCCGCGTACGCGGTGAGCCGGCTGTGCGCCTGGATCAGCGAGATCCCGCTCAGCCGCTGCCCCACCTCCGCCTCCTGCTGCTCGGGGGTGGCGAGGTAGAGCCGGCAGTACTCGAGCCACGCCTCCTCGAACCCGGGCACGTCCAGATCGAGGGCGATCAGCTCCGCGCACATCTCCGGCAGCCCGAACAACGACGACAGGTGCGAGATGGAGACCTGGTCACGGGAGGTGTCGAAACGCCCGCTCTCCAGGTCCATCCGCCCGTCGCCGGACAGGAACCGGCGCGGCATCGCGCCGATGTCGGCCATCGTGCCCAGCAGCCGGTCCCTGGCGCGCTCGTCCCCGTGCCGCTCCCACCTGGTCAGCCAGGCCGCCGCCAGCGAGCCCCAGTCGGTGCCGAGCCCGACCGACAGGGCGGTGGGGTCCGGGGTGTAGACGTCCTCGCGCACCTTCCGCTGCGGGTCGATGACCAGGAACGTCTCCTCGGGGACGCTGAGCTCGTCCATGAGGTCGCCGGTGCGCTCGTCGGCCGTCAGGTAGTAGTAGAAGCGCCGGTAGGCGGCGTTGGAGATGCGCAGCTGCTTGCAGCTGCACCCCCAGTGCTGCACGTTGTGCCGGCTGCCCAGGCCCTTCCACCGGCCGAGGTGATAGACGTCCACCTCGCCGGTGTGGCGGGTCATGGACTCGGCGAAGCGGAAGACGTCGGCCCGGCCGGTGCGCAGATACTGCAGCCACAACCACAGGTCGGGCGACAGCTCCGAGTTGTCCCAGGCGTAGCCGCCGACGTCGTAGCGCCAGGTGTGCCGGTCCTCGTCGTAGGTGTGCATGACGTCGCCGTAGTCCCAGAAGCCGTACCAGCGGCGCTGCTCGCGCTCGCGCGCGTACAGGTCGAACAGGAAGTCGAGGCGGTCCTCGATCTTCGCGTGCGCGGGCGTGCCGCGGTCGGGCAGGCCCCACACGCCGAACACGCCCGCCTCGCGCACCCGCTCGGGGCTCGCGGCGAGCAGCCCGGGCTCGTTCATGGCGGCGGCGTGCGCGGCGAGCTCGTGCGCGGCGGGCGTGGCGTCGTGGAAGCGCAGGCTCAGCTCGTGCGTACGCGCGATGCCCCGGGCGTCGCCGAACCCCGGCTCGTAGTCCTCGTACGTGATCTCCAGGCCCTCGAGCTGCTCGGCGAAGGTGTCCTGGCCCATGCCGTCGTGGTAGAAGCGCAGGTCCATGGCCGGCGCGGACGGCGACCACAGCCAGACGGTGGCGGTGGCCACGTCGGTGGCCGCGTTCCGGACGTCGAGGCGGGTGGGGTGCAGGCGCCAGAAGTCGCGCAGCCCGAAGCCGAGGCCGCCGCTGACACCGCCGACGTAGCCGTACCCGGCGGAGCGGGCGCCGGCCGGGATCGTCACCCAGGCGTGGCCCTCCTTGGTGCGCTTGCGCAGCGTGTAGCCGTCGGCGGAGCCCTGGTCGAGGGTGTAGTCGTTCCAGGCCGGGATGAGGTGCAACCGGTTGGCGACCTCCGGGTCGAGCTCGCCGGCCGGGCGGCCCTCGACCTGGGCGCGGCGGGCGGCCTCGCCGGGGTCGCGGCGCAGGCCGGTCAGCCCGCGTACGGCCTCGGTCAGGAAGCCGTCGCCGCCGGCCAGGCGTACGTGCCGGTCGTGCGGCTCGTCGCGCATGACCACGTCGGCGCGCAGCCCGAGCCCGGCCAGGAAGTCGCGCTCGGGG
Organism: Nonomuraea sp. KM90; assembly: GCF_052246675.1. Classification (NCBI taxonomy): domain Bacteria; kingdom Bacillati; phylum Actinomycetota; class Actinomycetes; order Streptosporangiales; family Streptosporangiaceae; genus Nonomuraea; species Nonomuraea sp. KM90. The sequence goes on from NZ_JBQQCB010000027.1 coordinate 75,363, forward strand.
TCGCCGTCCCAGACGAACGTGTGCATGATCCGCACGTGCTCGGCACCCGCGTAGAAGTACAGGCGCACGGTGAACGGCAGCCAGTCGCCGTGCCGGCCCTCCAGCCGCACCACGGCGCGGACGGGGCCGTCCTGCTCGACCGTGACGCTCTCGACGACGCCGTCTGCCTGCTCGCGGGCCACGCAGCCGCCCTCGTCGGGGGTGGGCTCGGCCTGGCGGAGGCTGACCAGGCGCACGTCCCTGGCGATCTCGCGGCTCCCGCGCGAGATCGAGCGGGCCAGCGTGCCACCGCCGATCGTCCACGTGACCACGCCGGTGCCGACGACCAGGTCCCGGCCCTGCCGGGTCACGGTGACCGCGGTGTCGGGGGCGGCGGGCTCGCGGCCGGGCTCCAGCCGGTACGCCGGGGAGCCGGGCCCGGCCCCCGTGGCGTGGGCCGACCACTTGACCGAGCCGTCGGGCCAGGTGGCGGTCACCCAGCTCTGCAGGGGCACCTCGCTCCCCTCTGCGTCGGACAGCGCGAACGGCGTGCCCCGCTCGACCGCACCGCGTGGCCACGGAACTCCCCAGGTCACCCCCTGCTCACCCGGTCGGTCCAGCCAGCGAAGTACGGTCATGAGATCTCCTTCAGTCCTTCGGCGACGATCGCGGCCACCTCGTCGGCGCCGCGGAAGCAGAAGTGGGTGTCGTCGGCCACGCCGTCCGGGTAGAGCGGATGCGTGCCCGGCGGGAAGTGCGTGAACAGGGCCTTGGACCCGTCGGGGCCGAGCCGCTCGTACAGCTCGGTGGTGGCGGCGGTCAGGTCGATCAGCGGTACGTCCTCGGCGGCGGCCAGCGCGCGCACCCGCTCGGGGTAGTCCCCGTGCGTGGGCACCAGCCGACCGCCCTCGAACCTGCGCCGCTGCACCGGCGTGCACAGCACCGCCAGCCCGCCCGCCCCGCGCGCCTCCGCGACGAAGGCGCGCAGGTTGTCGCGGTAGGGCAGTCCGGGCTCCTTCTGGTCGTTGTGCCCGAACTGGATCACCACGAGGTCGCCGGGCGCGACCTCGCGCAGCAGCGCCGCCCACAGCCCCTCTTCCCGGTGGCTGGCCGTGGTGGCGCCGCCCTTGGCGAAGTTGCGCACCGGGCCGCCGGTGTACGACCCGAGGTGCGCCCCCCACCCGGACATGGGCGCCTCGAAGGCCGGGCAGGAGGCGACCGTCGAGTCCCCGGCCAGCAGCACGGTGCGGGTCACTCCTTGACGCCCCCGATCAGCACGCCCTTGGCGAAGTGCTTCTGCAGGAACGGGTAGAAGAACAGGATCGGCAGCGTCGCGATCACGATGATGGCGAACTTCAGGCCCTGCTCCGGCGGCACCCAGGTGCGGTCCATCTGTGACAGGGCGGCCGCGGCGTCGGTGTTGGTGAGCTGGCGGACGAGGATCTGCAGCGTCCACTTGTTCGGGTCGGTGATGTACAGGAGTGGCGACATGTAGTCGTTCCAAATCGCCACCGCGTAGAACAGCGAGAACGTCGCGATGATCGGCTTGGACAGCGGAAGGACGATCTTGAAGAAGACGCCCATCTCGTTGCAGCCGTCGATCCTGGCCGCCTCCTCCAGGGCCTGCGGCAGCTCCTGGAAGAAGCTCTTGACGATGATCAGGTAGAACGGGTTGATCGCCAGCGGCAGGATCAGCGCCCAGTAGCTGTCGAGCAGCCCCAGGTCGCGCACCACCAGGTAGGTGGGGATCATGCCGCCGGTGAAGACCATCGTGAAGATGACCAGGTTCAGCACCAGCGCGCGTCCTGGCAGGTACCGCTTGGCCAGGGGGTAGGCCATGGTGAAGGTCAGCATCACCTGCACCACCATGCCGACCGCCGTCACGATCACGGTCGTGAGCAGGGAGCGGACGAAGGTGGGGGTGGCGAAGATGTACTCGTACGCCTCGGTGACGACCTTCTCCGGCCACAGGAAGAACGGCCGCGAGGCGATCTCCGGCTCGCTGGCGAACGACGCGGCCAGCACGTAGATCAGCGGCAGCACCGTGATCAGCGCCAGGCCGACGAGCGCGACGACGTTGAACACGTCGAAGACGCGGCTGCCGGGCGAGCTGTTGTTGTTGACCGCGAGCTTCTTGGGCTTGGTCTCAGTCATGGTGGTCATGGCCGGGCTCCCTAGAACAGTCCCCGCTGGCCGAGGCGCTTGGCCAGCCAGTTGGAGCCGAAGATCAGGATGACGCCGGCCACGCCCTTGAACAGGCCGACGGCGGTGGAGTAGCTGTAGTTCCCGTTCTGGATGCCGGCGTAGTAGACGTAGGTGTCGAACACCTCCGCCACCTCGCGGTTCAGCGACGTGGTCATCAGCCAGATCTGCTCGAAGCCGGAGTCCAGCAGGTTGCCGGAGGCGAGGATGGCCATGACGACGACCGTCGGTCGGATCGCGGGCAGCGTGACGTGCCAGAGCTGGCGGAAGCGGCCGGCGCCGTCCATGCGGGCGGCCTCGTACAAGTTGGGGTCCACGCCGGCCAGCGCGGCCAGGTAGATGATCGTGCCCCAGCCCGTCATCTTCCAGAGCTGCTGCAGGATGATCAGCTGGCGGAACCACTGCTCCTGCGCCATGTAGTCGATCTTCGCGGTGTCGCCGAGCAGGTCCCGCATCCAGCCGGCGAGCACGCCGAAGTCGGCCGCGAACAGCACGTACGTCAGCGACGCGACGATGGTCCACGACAGGAAGTGCGGGATGTAGATGAGCGACTGGACCGAGCGCTTGAGGATGTTGACCCGCAGCTCGTTCAGCATCAGCGCGACGATGACCGGCGCGGTGAAGACGAAGACGATGTGCAGCAGCGCCAGGATCAGCGTGTTGGCCATCAGCCGGCCGAAGTCGGGGCCGGAGAAGAGCTGCTCGAAGTGCTTGAGGCCGACCCAGGGGCTGCCCGAGTAGCCGAGGAACGGCAGGAAGTCCTGGAACGCGATCGTCACGCCGTACATCGGCACGTACTTGAAGATCACGAAGTAGGCGAGGCCCGGGAGGAGCATCAGGTAGAGCCAGCGGTAGCGCAGCAGCGCGGTGCCCAGCGGCACCCGGTCCGGCCTGCGCTTCCTGGCCTTGGGCGCCGCCTTCACCGGAGGCGTCGCCAGGTCGGTGGCCACAGCGGCCTCCTTTCCTATGAGGGGCCCGGACGAGGTCCGGGCCCCTCAGGCGGGGGGTCGTGAACTACTTGGGCAGCTTCGCCAGCAGGTCGTTGATCTCGGTGACGATCTGGGTGCCGCCGCCGTCGTGCCACTTCTTGATCTCGGCCTTGAGGCCCTCTTCGTCGATCGCGCCCGACAGGAACTTCACCCGCGCGTCAGGGATGATCTTGTCGATCTGCGCGCCCTTCTCGATCTGGGTCGGGGGGACCACGGGCAGCGCGACGTTGTGCACGGCCGTCTTGAGGTCCTCCTCCACCAGCTTCTTCTGCAGGGCGAGGATGTCCCGGTACGGCTGACCGGAGGGGACGCGCTGGTAGGCGATGCCGCCGATGTCCATCGTGCCCTTGGTGCTGAGCTGCGTGAACGCGTCGTCCACGTTGTCCTGGACGGTCTTGACGGCCGTGTCGTCCTCGTTGATCAGCGCGGCGGTGTCGCCGTTCTCGACCTTGAAGTTGCGGCCCTCGATGCCGTTCTGCAGCAGGACCTGGCCTTCCTTCGTGGCCAGCTTGTCCAGCGTCTTCAGCACGTTGTCCAGCTCGGCGTCGGTCCGCACGCTCTGCTTGGAGATGGCCAGGGAGTCGGCGTAGCCCGTGAACGGGTAGGAGAACTTCTGGCCGTCCGAGCGCGCCAGGTTGCCGACCATGGTGACCTTGTCACCGTAGTTCTGGTCGCCGTCCTCCCTGAACAGGTCGAGGACCTGGCGGGAGCGGATGTTGACGTCGATGATCATGCCGCCCCTGCCGTGGAAGAACGGCTCGTTCCACTTGGCGGAGTCGAGGGTGGCGAAGTCGGGGTTGACCAGGCCCTCGTCGACCATCTTCTTGAGCCACTTGTTGGCCTCGATGAACTCCGGGGTGTCGAACCCGGCCACGACCTTGCCGTCGCGCTCGCCGTAGCCGTTCGGGGCGCCGAACCAGGTCTCGATCACGTCGTACGGGCTGGCGCTGGCGTAGTTACCCGGCCACTTCGGGATGATGAGGCCGTAGGTGTCCTTCTTGCCGTTGCCGTCGGGGTCCTTCTCCGTGAACGCCTTGGCGACCTCGTAGAACTCGTCGATCGTCTTCGGCTCCTCGAGACCGACCTTCTTCAGCCAGTCCTTGCGGATGACGACCGCCGAGCGGAGCAGGGGGCGCATCCGGTAGAGGCCGTAGGTCTTGCCGTTGATGGAGGAGTTGAGCGCGGTCTGCGCGTCCGCCGGCTTCAGGTTCGGGTACTTGTCCAGCTTGTCGGTCAGATCCCAGAACGCCCCGGCCTGCGCGGCCTTCACGAACGCCGGCATCTTCGGGTCCACGACCACGACCTGCGGAATGCTGTCCGAGGCCAGCGTGACGTTCATCTTCTCGGTGTACTCGGCGTTCGGGACCCAGGTGACCTTGATCTTCTTGCCGAGGAACTTCTCGATGGCCTGCTGCATCTCGCCGGTCGGCTCAGGGGCCGTACCGAACAGCTTCGCCATGAACGTGATCGTGTTCGGGTCGGACTGAGGCGCGTCGCCACCGCCAGAGCAGGCCGAGGCGGTGAGGGCAGCCGTTAGCGTTAACACACCGGCAAGGAGCCGCCGGCGACGGGGTGCGCTCATGAGTTCCCTTTCGAAAGCAGGCGCGCCTCGTTCTCCTGGAAGAAGCGCAGGCAGAGCCACGTGTTGAGATAGATCCACGCGCCGAAGCTGATCATCGGCGCCAGGATGGGCGCCACCGAGGTCGCGAAGGCGATGGCTGAGAGCGCTAGCAGCAACAGCGCGGACGATGCCGGACGCAGCAGCGCTAGCTGGGTGGCCTTGGGCCAGTAGGCCCAGAGCGGCAGGTCGTAGTGCGCGTAGAGCGGCCCTACGTACGCCCCCACACCCGCCAGTGCGATGAGGGCCACGAAGGTCGCGATTCGCAGCGCCCCCATGTCGGGCCCCAGGGCCGAGAAGTAGAGGTAGTTGCCGACCAGCACGGTGGCGACCAGCGCCGCCGGCAGGACCAGCAACGAGGCCCGGACGAACTCCCGTCGGTAGACGAGCCAGAATTCGCGCCAAACCTGAATCGTTTCATTCCGGGCATGCCTCCGAGCCAGGGTGTAGGCGGCAACGGTGGCGGGCCCGAGCCCGAGAATCACGCCTCCCGCGAGGGTGAAGACGAGCCAGATCAGATTCAGCCGCACCGCCCAGATCAGCTCTGAGCAGGCAGCTTGAATCCTGATTGACAAGGCGGGGTGGTTCATCCGGCACCACCTTTCGTGGCATGTGCACGGATACGGGGGTGGAGTGTTGCACCGTGGTTCCTGCCCAGTTACAAGCGAGTGAACGGCGGTTGGTGCGAAATTAGTGTTGAATCGACTCAAAGTCAATGACGAGATACGCGGAGATTTGCGTACTCTCCGATCAGCGGAGCCATCTGCCGGAACCCGACCTTGCCTCCTGCCAGGGAGGAACCGCCGATCGAGCCGTCGTCCTGCCAGCGGAACGAGACCAAATCGTTGATTGAGAAGCTCACCGCGCCTCCCTTGACGTCGATCCGGACGGCATAGGGCCCCCGGGCGTCCAGCACCCCCGGCAGCGGGTCAGCCCCCTGCGCGACCAGGTGAAACCCGTGGCTCTTACGCAGGTTGCAGGTGTGCAGGGCGCGCTCGGACTCCCACATGCGCCGGAAATAGGACACGTGGTAGGCGTCGATGTCGCCGTGGTGATATTGCTCGTACGGCCCGTTGCGCGGGGTCAGGGCGGGATCGAACACGTCCTCACCGTTCCGGCCCCTGGCATGGAAGAACATGATGGCCAGGCCCGGCTCCCTGACGGGCCAGAAGTCCCACTCGATCCGCACGTCGGCGGGGAACTCCTCGGGACACCAGAGCACCAGATTGGCCGCCTGCCCGTCGGAGGCCGGCCTGAGGCTCTCCAGCCGCATCCGTCCCTGGGGGAAGGACATGGCGCCGTCCCCCTCCATCCGGAATCCGGCCAGGTCCTCGGGGGTGGCCAGGGGGTTGCGGTAGATCTCGGTCAAGGAATGACTCCTCTCGGCGATCGGACAAGCGCACGCGCACGCGGACGGGGGCCTCATGTGCCCCGCGCCGCCCGGCCCCTGGCGCGCCGCGTCGGCGGGAAGGCGTACGGAGGGGTCCGGCGCAACGCGTACGGCGACCGGCGCACCCGATCACCGCGACACCGGACGCAGGAAGCCCGGACACAAGAAGCACAGAAGCGGGCAGAAAGCCCGAGCCACCGAGCCACCAGCCCCCGGAGGCCCGGAGGGCCGGAGGGCCGAGGGTCACCCCTCGCGACGCAACGCGCTGGACTCGCGAATCACCAGGTCAGGCTGGAAGATGACCTGCCGGTGCCGATGCTGCTCAGGCTCGGCCACCTCCTCCAGCAACAGATCGATCGCCGTACGCCCCAGCAGTTCCCGGGGCTGCCGGACGGACGACAGCGGCACCGCGGCCGCCGCGGCGAAGTCGATGTCGTCGTACCCGATGATGGCCAGGTCCTCTGGGACTCGGAGCCCGTGCGAGGCCATGGCCTGTAAAAATCCCAGCGCCATCATGTCGTTGGCGCAGAAGGCCGCCGTGGGCCGTTCGGCGGCGGGCAGGGCCGCCACGCGCTCGCCGATCGCCCGCCCCTCGGCCACGGTGAGCGTGGGCGCGGTGGAGGTGAGCAGTTCAACGGCACCGTCCGCGGCGGCGACGGCGCTGGTCACGCCCGCGTGCCGGTCGGCCACCTGTTTGATGGACGGCGGCCCGCCGACGAACATGATCCGCCGGTGCCCGCGTTCAATGAGATGGGCGCCGGCGATCTGCCCGCCGAGCCGGTCGTCGACGGCCACCGAGCACTGCAGGCCGGTCGCCGGGCTGTCGACCAGCACCACGGGGGTGCCCCGGGCGGCGAGCTCCTCCAGCCAGGGGGTCTCCATCTCGACCGGGGTGATCAGTATTCCCATCACCCGCTGCTGTTCGAGCTGGTCGAGGTGGCGGCGCTCGCGGCCGGGGTCGCCGGCGCTGTTGCAGAGCACCACCATCGTGTCGTGGTCGTCGGCCACCGCTTCGGCGCCCTGGGCCACGTCCACGAAGAACGGGTTGGACACGTCGAGCACGACGAGCCCGACCGTGCGGCTGCGGCCCACCCGCAGGTGGCGGGCCACCTCATTGCGGACGAAACCGAGTTTCTTGATCGCTTCGAAGACGCGTTCGCGTGTGGCGGGGGACACGATCTCCGGGCGGTTGAGCACATTGCTCACCGTGCCCACCGAGACGCGCGCCAGCTGCGCGACCTCCTTGATGTTCCTGGTCGCCATCGATCCTCACGAGGCCGTGCTGCTGAAAGAGCCGTGCTGCTGAATGAGCGGAGTGCGCCGCCCGAGGTGCTCCGCTGGACGCGGCCGCCCACCGGAAAGCGCAGGATCCGCTGCTGAAGGTGGACCGCAGAACGCGGTCCACCGAGAACTTCGGCTCATCATAGCGGCATTCAAGATTTTTTTGAATCGTCTCAACGACGCGGAGCGGTCACGCTCCGGCGCCGGGCGGCGGCGTGGCGGCGCCGGCCTTCATCCCGTCGAGCATCAGCCGCAGGTAGCGGCCCGGATCGGCGGCCACCGGGGCCGGCAGGTCGTCGGGGTGGCAGGTGAAGACGTTCAAGAGGTGGATGAGGTCCTCGACGCCGACGTCGGGCCGCATCGAGCCCTCGGCCTGCGCGCGGCGGACGAGCCCGTCGAACCGTTCCACCCACTCCCCCCGCACCCGCGCGAACTCGGCCCGGTCCACGATCGCCTCCTCCGGCAGCACCGCCAGCGCGGTGGCCAGCGCCGTGCGGCCCGGCTCGGCGGCCCAGCAGACGAAGTCCCAGATCGCGCTCCACGCGTCGGCGGTGGCGCCGGCGGCGGTGTCCAGCGCGTCCGCCATCGTGTGGATGTAGTGGTCGCCGACGGCCGCGATCAGGGCGCCGCGGTCGGGGAAGCGGCGGTAGAGCGTGCCGACGCCGACGCCGGCCCGCTTGGCGACGGCCTCCATCGGCGCGTTGACGCCGCGCTCGGCGACGACCGCGGCGGCCGCCTCGACGATCTTGTCCAGATTCCGCCTGGCATCCGCTCGCACGTACGACTCCAAAGTGGACGATCCGATTCCGCTTAGTGTAGCGTCCAGCTAACCGGAATTCGAGATTCCACTTACGGAGGTCCCCATGATCGTGGTAACCGGTGCCACCGGCTCCATCGGCCGCGCGCTCGTCGGGCGGCTGCGCGGCCACGACGTCCTCGCCGCCGTCCGGCGCGACGCCGAGGACCTGGGCGTCCCCTACGCCAAGGCCGACTTCGACCGGCCGGACACGATCGGCGGGCTGCTCAACCCGGGCGACCGGCTCTTCCTCAACAGCTCGCTCTGGCCCGGCTACGTCGACGCGCACCGAGCCGTCATCGACCTGGCCGCCCGCGCGGGCGTGGCGCAGATCGTCGCCGTGTCGGTACGCGACGCCGAGCCGGGCGCCAAGCTCGGCATGGGCATGCACGGCGCCGTCGACGCCCACCTCAGGAAGTCGGGCGTGCCCTGGACGATCCTCCAGCCCAGCGGCTTCATGCAGAACCTGCCGCGCGACTTCGAGCACGGCAGCATGTACGGCGCGTACGGCACCACCCCGGTCAACTACATCGACGCCCGCGACATCGCCGACGTGGCCGCCGCCCTGCTGACGGCCCCGGTCGGCCCCGACCGCGACCTCGTCCTCACCGGCCCCGAGTCCCTGTCGCACGACCGGATCGCCGAGGAGATCGGCAGGGCCCTCGGCCGCCCGGTCCGCTACGTGAACCTGCCCGTCCCCGAGATGACCGCCCACCTGGAACGCCAGGGCATCCCCCAGCCCCACGCCGGCGACCTGGCCGCCCTCATGGCCGAGACCGGCGACGGCCGCTGGGCGGCGACCACGACGGCGGTGCGGGACGTGACCGGCCGCCCGCCCCGCCCCCTGTCAGCCTTCCTCGCCGATCACCGGGACGCGTTCCCCGCCTGATCCGGATCGACCACCCGCACGCGTACCGACCTGAACTGGGCGGGCGTGTCCCGCAGGACCGCCAGCCGCGGATCGGGCACCACGAGGAACGGCTCCCGCTCCAGCTCCAGCAGCGGCGCCAGCCGGCGGTCCGGCCGCAGGGCGTCCACCGCCCTGCGGTCCCCGCCGAGCACCACCCCGTCCAGCTCCCCCAGGTACGGCGTCAGCACCCGCACCGCCGTCTCCACCGCGTCGTCGAACGCCTGGGCGGCCTGGTTCTTCCGCCGCCGGGCGAAGCGCTGCTGCGACCACCCGCCCGCCGCCGTACGCCCCTGCACCAGCCGCGACCCCACCTTGGACGCCACGAGCGCGCTCCCGTGGAAGACCCCGGCCGCGTAGCCGCCGAGCCGCACCAGGAACACCCCGACCCGCCGCTCGGCCCCGGCGTGCGCCACGAACCGGCTCACGTGCGGCGGCCCCGGCGGCGCCAGAGGCGGGAAGGGCACGTGCAGCTCGGCCAGCGCCCCGTCGCCGGCCAGCAGCCGCACGACCCGCGCGTCCCCGCTCGCCGTGAAGGGCCCGTGACGCGCCGCGAACCCGTCGATCCATGGATGCAGACGCTCCGGCGGCACCGTGACCCACCGGCCGCCGCCCCTCGCCGGACGCGCGTTCATGCGCGAAGACTAACGAACGACGTTCCCCTCCGGTCCAGTAGGGAACCGAAACGGAAATGTCGGTAAATTTTGTTTCGGGGGGCTTCTGGTGCAGCTGTGACAGGAGCACCATCTGTACGTGTCCTCCCTGCTCACCAGTCCCATGGTGGATCTCGACACGGGTGCTGTCATCGCGCACCCGGCCATCGTGGACAACACCGGCACCCTGAGAGCGGCGCCCCTGCCGATGGTGCTGGAGCTCCCGGTACGGGTGGTGCTGTCGGGCGCGGGCGCGCTGGCGCCGCTGCACGAGGCGCTGAGGAGGGCGGGCCGGCATCCGCGCGAGGCGATCCTGCTGCTCACTGGACCGTGCCAGGAGCAGGACCGGCCGCTGCTCAAGGTGGGGCTCGACGGCCTGCGCACGATCGGGTACCTGCTCGGCTTCTCCGACGTCGGCACCTCCGGCGCGGCCCTGGACCTGGTCGCGGACGCGTCCCCGTACCTGCTGGCCCTCGACCCCGAGGTGGTGGCGCGCATCCCCGGCGACCACCGGGCCATCGCGGTGGCGCGGGCGGTCGGCACGCTGGCCCGCGCCATCGGCGCGCACGTCATGGCCCCGGGCGTGGAGCGCGAGGCGCAGGTCGGGATGGTCCGCGGCCTGGGCGTGCGCCTGGCGCACGGCCCCCTGCTCGCCCCGGGCCCCGACGGCAAGGTACGGGTGCCGCTGCCGATCGCCGACGAGTCGCCCGACACGGTCCTGCTCGGCCCCCGCGTGCAGGAGCTGCTGCTGCCGGCCGTGACGCTCCCGGCGGAGGCCAAGGCGGAGGAGGCGGTGGCGGCGTTCGGGCACGAGCCGACGATCACCAGCGTGATCCTGGTGGACGAGTTCCAGCGGCCCAAGGGCAGCCTCGACCGCAGCCGGTTCCTGCTGTCGTTCGCGGCCCGCTACGGCCATGCCCTGCACGGCTCGAAGCCGGCGCAGCGCCTGGCCGACCCGCCGCGCACGGTGCCGCGCACGACGCCGGCGATAGCGGCCATGCAGGCCGCGGGCCGGGACTCCACCCGCGTCTACGACGACCTGGTGGTCACCGACGAGCTGAACCGCTGCCTGGGCATCGTCCGCGTATCCGATCTGATCAGGCAGGTTGCCGCGATCAGGAGCTGACCGTGCCGGGTAGGAAGCCAGCATGCTCAACAGACGGGCCCTGCTCGGCGCCGGGCTCCTGACAGGCGCGGCGGCGTGCACCGGTGACACGCCCGCGCCCAAAGGCGCCGCCTTCGACCCCGCCGACTGGGCGTCCGTGCGGGCCCAGTTCGCGCTGGACCCCGCGTACGCGCAGTTCGCCGCATTCGTGCTGGCACCCGCGCCGGCCCCGGTCCGGCAGGCGATCAGAACGCACCGCGACGCCCTCGACGCCGACCCCGAGTACACCCCGCCGGGCGGCTCGCCCGACCAGGCCGTACGCGAGGCCGCCGCCCGCTACCTGGGCGCCCGCGCCGACACGATCGCGCTCACCGACAGCACCACGATGGGCCTGGGCCTGCTCTACTCCGGTCTCGGCCTGCGCCCCGGCCAGGACGTGCTGACCACCGAGCACGACTTCATGGCCACCCACGAGGGCCTGCGCCTGCTGGCCGCCCGCACGGGGGCGAAGCTCCGCCGGGTCAGGCTGTACGACGACCCGGCCCGCGCCTCGGCCGACCGCATGGTCTCGGCGATCAAGGAGGGCCTCGGCCCGCGCACGCGGGTGGTGGCGCTCACCTGGGTGCATTCGAGCACCGGCGTGCGCGTGCCGGTGCGCGCCGTCGCCGACCTGCTGGCCGAGGCGAACAGGGGCCGCGACGAGCGGGACCGGGCGCTGCTGTGCGTGGACGGGGTGCACGGGTTCGGCGCGCTGGCCGACGGCGTGGCCGACCTGGGCTGCGACTTCCTGGCCAGCGGCACGCACAAGTGGCTGTTCGGGCCGCGCGGCACGGGCATCGTGTGGGGCCGGGCCTGGGACGCGGTCGCCCCGATCGTGCCCAGCTTCAGCCAGGCCGCGTTCGATGCCTGGCAGGGCGGCGGCGCGCCGGGCGCGAACACGGCCGAGCTGGTCACGCCCGGCGGTTACAAGGCGTTCGAGCACCGGTGGGCGATGCCGCAGGCGTTCGCGTTCATGACGGCGATCGGCAAGGACCGCGTCCAGCGGCGCACGCAGGAGCTGGCCTCCAGGCTGAAGGCGGGCCTGGCCGCGATCCCGCACGTCAGGCTGGCCACCCCGAACGCGCCGGAGCTGTCGGCGGGACTGGTGTGCTGCTCGGTGGCGGGCATGGAGCCGTTCGAGGCGGTGGAGCGGCTGCGCGGGCAGAAGGTGGTCGCGAGCGTGACGCCGTACCAGCCCTCGCTGCTGCGCTTCGGCACGAGTATCGTGACGGGGCCCGAGCAGGTGGACCGCGCTGTCAGAGCCGTGGAGGGGCTGCGATGAACTGGGCCGAGCCGTACGGACCGCTGATCGAGACCCGCGTGCGCGTGCTGACCTGGAACGTGTGGGGCGAGCACGGCCCGTTCGCCGAGCGGGCAGGGCGGATCGAGAAGGTGGTGCGCGAGCAGGAGGCCGACGTGGTCCTGCTGCAGGAGTGGGCGGGCCAGTCGTTCGGCTACGAGCACGTCGCCTCCTACGCGGACGGTGTGCCCTGCGCGGTGCTGTCGCGCTGGCCGATCACCCGGCAGGACGAGCGCCGCCTGCCCGGCGGCGAGTTCGCGGGCAGCGCGCTGTTCTGCGAGCTGGCCGGGCCGCGCGGGCCGTTACAGGTGTTCAGCTCGATGGTCGGCTCGTTCCGGCTGGACGAGTCCGAGATGCGGCAGTCCCAGGTGCGGGCGCTGACCGCGTTCGTCCGCGAGGCGGCCTCGCGCCGGCATCCCACGCTGGTGTGCGGCGACTTCAACGCCGGGCCCGACAGCGACGAGATGAGGATGCTGACCGGGCGCAGCGCGCCGGCCACGCCCGGCGTGGTGTTCTACGACGCGTGGGAGCTGGCCGGCGACGGCGGCCCCGGCCACACGTGGAGCAGCGCCAACCCGTACGCGCGGCCGGGCCTCTATCCCGACCGCCGCTTCGACTACGTGCTGAGCGCCTGGCCCCGGGCGGGCGGCGCGGGGCATCCGGTGCGCTGCGAGGTCGTGGGCGACGGCCCAGAGCCCGGTTCCGACCACTACGCCGTGCTGGCGGAGCTGCGTTACTGAACGGGTCCCCCGGCTGGACCCGACCCTGCACCATGGCGCCGCACGGCCGGCGTTCCGGAGCATGATGCCCATCTCCCGGTCCCTGCCCGCCTCGGCCGGGGCGCGGCGATCGCGCCCCGGCCGGGGGTGAGCGGGCCGAGCGGCAGGTTGAGGGCGGTCGGCTTGCCCGCGCCGTCCGGCCCGAGCAGGGGCAACGGTTCGGCAGGGCTCGACGGTGAGCGAGAGGCCGTCCACGGGGAGCACGTCCCCGTGGTGCTCGCTGACGTGGGCTGTCAGGTCACGCGGCTCACCAGCCCCGTGTCCAGGCTGTAGTAGGCGCCGATGACGGTGACGCTGCCGTACAGGAGGGGATCGGCTCTCAGGCGCGAGACGGTCCGCCGGATGTGGGCGTGGACCATGGGCTCGACCCGGCCGTCGGCGGTGAAGTAGGCGGGCTGGAGGGCCTCGACGATGTGGGGCAGCTCGCCGGGCAGGGTGACCTGCCTGCGTAAGGCCCGGGCGGCGGCGGTGACCGCCCCGCAGCGCTGGTGCCCCAGGACCACGACGAGGCAGGAGCGCAGGTCCTGTGGACCGTACTGGACGGCCGCGGTGACGAGGGAGTCGAGCGTGTGCGCCGCCGTACGGACGACCAGCAGGTCGCCGAGGCCGACGTCGAAGACGACCTCGGGCGGCACCCGGGAGTCGATGCACGACAGCACGACCGCCCGGGGCGACTGGCTCGTCGCGACCTGCTTCCTGCGTCGGGGGTCCTGGTGCGGGCGGTGGGATCGACCCGCCGCCCAGCGCCGGTTGCCCTGCTCGAGTAAGGACCACGTTTGCCTGGCACTACCACGCCAAGCGACTGACTCGTTACGCACGGTCCGGATATGCCCGCCGGCACGATGGCCTAGCGGGCATATCTCACAGGCGGCAGGCGTAGATGTCGGTGACCAGGATGGCTCTTGCGCCGATGTCCCACAGCTGGTCCATCACCTTCTGGTGACCCTTGCGCCGGACCAGGGCCCGGACCGCGACCCAGCCCTCGCGGTGCAGCGGCGAGATCGTGGGGCCCTCCATGCCGGGCGTGAGCGCGGTGGCCTCGTCGATGCGCTCGGCGCGGATGTCGTAGTCCATCATGACGAAGTCGCGGGCGTGCACGACGCCCTGGAAGCGGCGTACGAGCTGCTCGACGTTAGCCGTCTCCGGCGCGCTCTGCTGCTTGATCAGCACCGCCTCCGACCGCATGATCGGCTCGCCGAACACCTCGAGCCCGACGTTGCGCAGCGTGGTGCCGGTCTCGACGACGTCGGCCACGGCGTCGGCCACGCCGAGCCGGATGGCGGTCTCGACGGCGCCGTCCAGCTTGATCACGCGGGCGTCGACGCCCTGGTCGGAAAGGTATTTGTCGAGCAGGCCCGCGTAGGAGGTGGCGATGCGCCGGCCGTTGAGGTCGCCGACCGACGTCATCGTGCCGGCCGCGGCGGCCAGCCGGAAGGTGGAGCCGCCGAAGCCGAGTGGCATGATCTCCTCGACCGGGGCGCCGGAGTCGACCAGCATGTCCCGGCCGGTGATGCCGGCGTCGAGGGTGCCCTCCCCGACGTAGACGGCGATGTCGCGGGGGCGCAGGAAGAACAGCTCACAGCCGTTGGCCTCGTCGACGACGAACAGCTCCTTGCTGTCCCTGCGTGACCGGTAACCGGCCTCTTTCAGCATGCTCTGGGCGGCCTCGCTGAGCGCGCCCTTGTTGGGTACTGCCAGACGCAGCATGTCAGGTCCTCACGTGTCTCGCTCTCGATGTCTGTCTCCAGGTCATGGGCGCCCGGCGCCCTAGAGATGCTTGTAGACCTGGTCGAGGCCGATGCCCTTGGCGATCATGAGCACCTGCACGTGGTAGAGGAGCTGCGAGATCTCCTCAGCTGCCCTGTCGTCTGACTCGTATTCGGCCGCCATCCAGCTCTCGGCGGCCTCCTCGACGACCTTCTTGCCGATGGCATGGACGCCGGCGTCGAGCGCGGCCACGGTGCCCGAGCCCGCGGGCCGGGTGGTGGCTTTCTCTGACAACTCGGCGAACAGCTCTTCGAAGGTCTTCATGGTCTCTCTCGTCGGTCGGCTGCGTGCCTGATAAGCCTAGTCTGCGTCATGGAGTGACGCCGCCCCGCGTCCGCCACGCGAGACGGCGCCGTCACCTGTTCATCCGAGCGCCTTCTTCGCCCTGGCGACCCGTTCCATGGCGTGCGCCGACTCGCCGCCCTCGTGCCCGTTGTACGGATATATCCGGATGTCTTTCTCACCGGCGTAGTGGTTGTAGGCGGCGAACACCGTGGACGGCGGCGTGACGCCGTCCTGCAGCCCCACGGAGAACAGCGCGGGCGTGGCGGCCCTGGCCGCGAAGTTGACCCCGTCGAAGTAGGCCAGGGTCTCGAAGACCCGCTCCACCTGGTCCTTGAACGCGCGGCAGTACGCGGCGAGCTCGGCGTAGGGGTATTCGGGGGTGATCTGGGTGGCGTGCCTGATGTGACACATGAACGGCACATCCAGCAGGGCGCAGGCCAGGCCGGGAGCCAGGGCCGAGACGGCCAGCGCGATGGCGCCGCCCTGGCTGGCCCCGCCGACCGCGACCTCGCCCACCCCGGGATGCGCCCTGGCGGCCTCGACCGCGCGCACGGCGTCGGTGTAGAGCCGCCGGTAGTAGTAGGCGTCCGGGTCGTGGATGCCGCTGGTCATGACGCCGGGCGTCTGCGGCCCGGTGCCGGGGTAGGGGTCGGCGGTGTCGCCACGCCGCCACCCGCCGGCGCCCTGTCCCCTGCTGTCCATGGCGAACACGGCGTAGCCGAAGGAGGGCCACAGCAGCCAGTCGATCGGCAGGCCGCGCCCGCCGCCGTACCCCTGGTACTCGATCACGCACGACACCGGTCCGGTGGCGTGCCGCGGCAGGAGCAGCCAGCCCTTGATGGGGTGGCCGCCGAAACCGGCGAAGGTGACGTCGAAGACGTCGGCGACGGTCAGCTCGGACGGCACGGGGGTGAACTCGGCCGCGAGGTCGTGGGTGCGGGCCTCGGCGAGCGTGCGCTGCCAGAAGGCGTCGAAGTCGCCGGGCTCGGCGCGTTCCGGCAGGTACTCGCGAAGTCGCGGGAGTGGCATGTCAACGAACACGGACGTTCCTAGGGGGTCGGGGGACATCGGCCCATGGAACTTACCCGGCCTCCTGTTGTCGCTGAGATCCCACCCACATCGAACGGGCCTTCATGCGACGACGGGCAGCGCCGTTTGTGCTGTCAGACCTGCTCAGCGCTCGAAGCGACGGCCGCCCGAGTTACGGCGGAAACCACCGTTGCCACGCTCGTCCGTACGGCCGCCGACGGGCCGGTAGCCGTCACGCGGCCCCCGCTCGTCGGTGCGGCTGCCGCGGTCGCGGTCGGCCGAGAACGGCCGGCCACGGTCGGTGCCGAAGCGCGTGCCCCGGTCGTCGGAGCGGTAACCGGCACCGCGCTGGCCGCGGTCGTCCTGACGGACCGGGCGGTCGTCGGTGCGGAACCCGCTACGCGGCCGGCGGTCGTCGCTGAACGTGCGCGGCTCCTGCGTGCGCCCGAACGGCCGCTCACCGTCGGTGTGCCGGCGCGGCCGGCGGTCGTCGCCGGACGTGAACGGGCGGCGGTCGTCGCCGGAACCGTACGGACGGTCGCCGTCCTCGTGCCGGCGCGGACGACGGTCGTCGGCGGCCACGACCGGACGCTCGCCGTCCTCGTGGCGCCGCGGACGGCGGTCGCCGTCGAACTCGCGCCTCGGGCGGCGGTCGTCGCCGGAACCGTACGGACGGTCGCCGTCCTCGTGCCGGCGCGGGCGGCGGTCACCGTCGAAATCCCGGCGGCCACGACGACCCCTGCGCTCGGAGGTGCCGCCCTCGCGGCGCGGGCGCAGCGGCTTGCGGACGTCCGGCTCCCACACGGGGATGGACTCGCCGCTCGGCCTGCGGGCGCCGGCCA
The DNA here is from genome assembly GCF_052246675.1 of Nonomuraea sp. KM90. Classification (NCBI taxonomy): domain Bacteria; kingdom Bacillati; phylum Actinomycetota; class Actinomycetes; order Streptosporangiales; family Streptosporangiaceae; genus Nonomuraea; species Nonomuraea sp. KM90. The sequence goes on from NZ_JBQQCB010000027.1 coordinate 92,324, forward strand.
CCTCGGCGAGCCTGGGGTGACCCGGGGTCGCCTTGAGGCGGAACGGGTGGATCCCGGCGCGGCGGGTCAGGGCGTCGGTCGAGCGGCGCTCGTTGGGCAGCACCAGCGTGACGACCGTGCCCTTCTCACCGGCGCGGGCCGTACGGCCGCCGCGGTGCAGGTAGCTCTTGTGGTCCTGCGGCGGGTCCACGTGCAGCACCAGGCTGATGTTGTCCACGTGGATGCCGCGCGCCGCGACGTCGGTGCAGACCAGCACGTTGACGGAGCCCTCGCGGAACTCGGCGAGGATGCGGGTGCGCTGGTTCTGGCGCTTGCCGCCGTGCAGGCCGCCCGCCTTGACGCCGACCCTGGCCAGCTGCTTGCACAGCCGGTCCACGCCGTGCTGGGTGCGGACGAAGATGATCGTACGGCCCTCGCGGTTGGCGATCTCGGCCGTGACGTCGAACTTGTCGTCGCGCGAGACCTGCATCACGTGGTGCTCCATGGTGTCGACCGGCGAGGTCGCCGGCGCCACGGAGTGGGTGATCGGGTCCTTGAGGAAGCGCTGCACCAGCTTGTCGACGTCGCCGTCGAGCGTGGCCGAGAACAGCAGCCGCTGACCGTCGGACGGGGTCTGCGCCAGCAGCTCCGTCACGACGGGGAAGAAGCCGAGGTCGCACATGTGGTCGGCCTCGTCCAGAACGCTGACCTCGATGTCGCCCAGCGAGCACTCGCCCTGCCGGATCAGGTCGCCCAGGCGGCCGGGGGTGGCGATGACGACGTCCACGCCGCGTCGCAGGGCCTCGATCTGCTTGCCCATGGACATGCCGCCGACGATGACCTTCATGCGCAGGCCGAGGCCGCGCCCGAGGGGCTCGAGGGCGTCGTGCACCTGGAGGGCGAGCTCACGGGTGGGCACGAGGATCATCGCGCGGGGACGGCCCTGGGCGGGCCGCACGCCCGCGATGCGGGCCATGGTGGGCAGACCGAAGGCGAGCGTCTTGCCGGAGCCGGTCTGGCCGCGGCCGAGGACGTCATGCCCGGCGAGCACGTCAGGGATGGTCGCGCTCTGGATGGGGAACGGGCTGTCGAAACCCAGTTTGGCCAGTCCGTTCACCAGCGGCTTGGGCAGGCCCAGCAGCTCGAACTCGGACGGGCCCGGCTCGGGGGTCTCACCGAGCGTGGGCATGACAGCGTCAAGCATGGTCACGAAAGTCGTGCCTTTCCGTCGAAGTGGCGCGTCACTTCTGCGAAAGGACGAGCCAGGGTGTGCGGCACCGGGCCGCACAGGTTCAAGGGCACCCGCCGTCATGGGGGCGGGATGAATGAGGGGGGATACACCTGGGCACCGGCCGCAGGCGATGCGAGACGCGCGATGAGACGTCAGGTGTACCTGATTGCCAACGCCGGGGATGTTATCGGATATTCCTTGGCATGAGCACCGACTTTCCCAAACCCCCATTGGCACGCTGATACGGGCTGACGCTTTACGCCAGCCGTAACAGCAGAAAAGATCAGACGTTAAAGCCTAGCATACGAAGCTGCTCGCGGCCCTCGTCGGTGATCTTGTCCGGGCCCCACGGCGGCAGCCAGACCCAGTTGATCTTCACGTCGGAGACCATGCCGTCCAGGGCCGAGTGGGCCTGGTCCTCGATGACGTCGGTCAGCGGGCAGGCCGCACTGGTGAGCGTCATGTCAATGGTGGCCACGGGCTGCCCGCCGTCGGACGGGTCGAGGTTGAGCCCGTAGATCAGGCCCAGGTCCACCACGTTGATGCCGAGCTCGGGGTCCACGACGTCCTTGAGCGCCTCCATGACCTCCTCGACGGTCGCGTCACCGTCGAAGCCGGTCGGGGTCTCCACTGGCTTGCTCATTCGGCAGCACTCCTCACAACAGCGTCCTTGTAGGCCATCCAAGAAAGCAACGCACATTTAACGCGCGCCGGGAACTTGGCCACGCCCGCGAACGCGACCGCGTCGCCGAGGACCTCCTCGTCGGCCTCGACCTGTCCCCTGCCCTGCATCAGCCGGGTGAACTCGTCGACCACCGAGAGCGACTCCTCGATCGTCGAGCCGGCGGTCAGCTCGTGCAGCACGGAGGCGGCGGCCTGGCTGATCGAACAGCCCTGTCCGTCGTAGGAGACGTCCAGGATCTTGCCGGCGTCGCCCACCTTGACCCTGAGCGTGATCTCGTCGCCGCACGTCGGGTTCACGTGGTGAACCTCGGCGTCGTACGGCTCGCGCAGACCGCGCCCCTGCGGGTGCTTGTAGTGTTCCAGGATCAGCTCCTGGTACATCGACTCACCGATCATGGCTATGCGAACACCTTCTGCACGTGATGGAGGCCGCGCACCAGGGCATCGATCTCGCCCGTGGTGTTGTACAGGTAGAACGACGCCCGCGTGGTCGCGGGTATTCCGAAGCGCAGGTGCAGCGGGCGGGCGCAGTGGTGCCCGACGCGTACGGCGACCCCGAACTGGTCGTCCAGGATCTGCCCGACGTCGTGCGGGTGGATGCCCTCCAGCGTGAACGACACCGTGCCCCCGCGGCCCTCCAGCGACTCGGGTCCGATGACGCGCAGCGTGGGCACCTCGCGCAGGGCCTCCAAGGCGTAGGCCGTCAGCGTGCGCTCGTGCGCCTCCACGGCCTCCATGCCGACCTCGGTGAGGTAGTCGACCGCCGCGCCGAGCCCGATGGCCTCGACGATCGGCGGCGTGCCCGCCTCGAACTTGTGCGGCAGCGGCGCGTACGTCGAGTGGTCCATCCAGACCGCCTCGATCATCTCGCCCCCGCCCAGGAACGGCGGCATGGCGTCGAGCAGCTCGGCCCGCCCCCACAGCACGCCGATGCCGGAGGGGCCGACCATCTTGTGGCCGGTGAAGGCCACGAAGTCGGCGCCCAGCTCGGTGACGTCCACCGGGTGGTGCGGCACGGACTGGGACGCGTCGAGCATGATCAGCGCGCCGACCTCGTGCGCCCGCCGGGCCACCTCGGCGACCGGGTTGACGGTGCCGAGGACGTTGGACTGGTGGGCGATCGAGACGATCTTCGTCCGCTCGGTGATCAGGTCGGGCGTGTAGTCGAGCCGCCCGTCGTCGGTCACGCCGAACCACTTCAGCGTCGCCCCGGTGCGCTGCACGAGCAGCTGCCACGGCACGATGTTGGAGTGGTGCTCCATCTCGGAGATGACGATCTCGTCACCCGGGCCGAGCGTGAAGCGCGGATCGGTGTTGGCGGGGTTGCCGAAGGAGTAGGCGACCAGGTTGAGCGCCTCGGAGGCGTTCTTGGTGAAGATCACCTCGTCGCGGGACGGCGCCCCGACGAAACCCGCGACCTTGTCGCGGGCGCCCTCGTAGGCGTCGGTCGATTCGGCCCCGAGCACGTGCATGGCCCGCCCGACGTTGCTGTAGTGCAGCGCCAGGTGCTCCCGCATGGTCTCGATGACCTGATTGGGCTTCTGTGAGGAGTTGCCCGAGTCGAGATAGACGAGCGGTCGCCCGTCGGGCAGCTCGCGGGAGAAGACCGGGAAGTCCTTCCTGATCTTCTCCACATCGAAGCTGTTGGAGCTCATGCAGATGCCTTCGTGTACTGCTCGTAGCCCTCGGCCTCGAGCTTGTCGGCCAGTTCGGGGCCACCCTCCTCGACGATCCGGCCGGCCGCGAAGACGTGCACGAAGTCCGGCTTCACGTAGCGCAGGATGCGGGTGTAGTGGGTGATCAGCAGCACGCCCGTCTCGCCGGTGGAGCGGAAGCGGTTGATGCCCTCGGACACCACGCGCAGCGCGTCCACGTCGAGGCCGGAGTCGGTCTCGTCGAGCACCGCGATCTTCGGCTTGAGCAGCTCGAGCTGCAGGATCTCGTGGCGCTTCTTCTCGCCGCCGGAGAAGCCCTCGTTCAGGTTGCGCTGGGCGAAGGCGGAGTCGATGGACAGCGCGTCCATGCCGTTCTTGAGGTCCTTGGCGAACTCGCGCAGCTTGGGCGCCTCGCCGCGGACGGCGGTGACGGCCGAGCGCAGGAAGTTCGAGACCGACACACCGGGGACCTCGACCGGATACTGCATCGCCAGGAACAGGCCGGCGCGGGCCCGCTCGTCGACGGACAGCTCCAGCAGGTCCACGCCGTCGAGCAGCACCTGACCGCCGGTGATCGTGTATTTGGGGTGGCCGGCGATCGCGTAGGCGAGCGTCGACTTGCCCGAGCCGTTCGGGCCCATGATGGCGTGCGTCTGCCCGGACTTCACGGTCAGGTTGACGCCGCGCAGGATTTCCTTGTCGTCGACGGCGACCTGCAGGTCACGAATCTCAAGGGTGGACATGTGCTTAGGACTCCTTCGAGAGCGAGACGAGGACGTCATCGCCGTCGATCTTCACTGTGTAGACGTTCACTGGTCGGGTCGCGGGCGGTCCGGTGGGCTTGCCCGAGCGGATGTCGAAGCACGAGCCGTGCAGCCAGCACTCCAGCGTGCCGTCGTAGACCTCGCCCTCGCTGAGCTTGACCTCGGCGTGGGAGCAGATGTCGTGCAGGGCGAAGACGTCTTCACCCTTGCGCACGAGCGCGACCGGGGTCTCCCCCACCTCGACGCCGATGACCCCCTCGTCGGGGATGTCGTCGAGTTTGCACACCTTCTCGAAACCGCTCATCGCGCGAGCTCCGCCTCCACGGCGCTGAGCACGCGCTCGCGGATCTCGTCGATCTGGATCTTCTCGATGAGCTGACCGAGGAAGCCCCTGATGACCAGGCGGCGAGCCTCGTCGAAGGGGATGCCGCGGGCCTGGAGGTAGAAGATGTGCTCGTCGTCGAGGCGGCCGGAGGCGGAGGCGTGCCCCGCTCCCGCGACCTCACCGGTGAGGATCTCCAGGTTGGGCACCGAGTCGGCGCGGGCGCCGTCGGTGAGGATGAGGTTGCGGTTGAGCTCGTAGGTGTCGGTGCCCTCGGCCTCGACCCTGATGATCACGTCGCCGATCCAGACGGCGTGCGCCTCCTCGCCCTGCAGCGCGCCGCGGTAGTCGACGTTGCTCTTGCAGTTGGGCTGCGAGTGGTCGACCAGCAGGCGGTGCTCCAGGTGCTGCCCGGCGTCCACGAAGTAGACGCCCGACATGTCCGCGTCGCCGCCGGGGGCGGTGTAGGTGACGGTGGGCGACAGGCGGACGAGGTCGCCGCCGAGCGTCACCACGAAGCTGCGGAACGTCGCGTCCTTGGCGAGCTGCGCGTGGTGGTGCGAGACGTGGACCGCGTCGTCCGCCCAGTCCTGCAGGCTGACGATCTTGAGGTTGGCGCCGTCGCCGACGACGAACTCGATGTTGTCGGCGTAGACCGCGCTGCCCTTGTGGTCGAGCACGATCACGGCCTCGGCCAGCGGCTCCACCTTGACCACGATGTGGCCGTAGGCGGCGCCGGCACCGTCGCCGCCCGGCTCGCCGGTCAGCGTCAGGACGGTGGGCCTGGACGTGACGGCCTCGCGCGGCACCGTGATCACGGTGGCCTTCTCGAAGCTGTTCCACGCCTGCGCGCTCACCCGGTCGGAGGGCACGAACGACTTGCCCACGCGGGCGTCGTCGCGGCCGACCGTCTCCACGGTGACCTCCGGGGCCGCGTCCACGTCCACCCGGACGTGACCGACGGCTTCGGCCTTGCCGTTGTGCAGGCCCTTCAGGCGCGAGAGCGGCGTGAAGCGCCACGCCTCCTCGCGCCCGGTCGGGACCTCGAAGTCGCCCAGGTCGTAGGACGCCTTCTCGTGCAGGGTCGACAGGGGCTTCTCGTTCAGGCCCATCAGCCGACGGCTCCTTCCATCTGCAGCTCGATCAGCCGGTTCAGCTCGAGCGCGTATTCCATGGGCAACTCACGCGCGATCGGCTCCACGAAGCCGCGCACGATCATCGCCATCGCCTCGTCCTCACCGAGCCCGCGGCTCATGAGGTAGAACAGCTGGTCCTCGCTGACCTTGGAGACCGTGGCCTCGTGACCCATCGAGACGTCGTCCTCGCGGACGTCGACGTAGGGGTAGGTGTCGGAGCGGCTGATCTGGTCGACCAGCAGGGCGTCGCACTTGACGGTGCTGGCGCTGCCGTGGGCGCCCTCCTCGATCTGCACGAGACCGCGGTAGGAGGTGCGGCCGCCGCCGCGCGCCACCGACTTGGAGATGACGCTGGAGCTGGTGTTGGGCGCCAGGTGGACCATCTTGGAGCCGGCGTCCTGGTGCTGGCCCTCGCCCGCGAACGCGACGCTCAGCGTCTCGCCCTTGGCGTGCTCGCCCATGAGGTAGACGGCCGGGTATTTCATCGTGACCTTGGAGCCGATGTTGCCGTCGATCCACTCCATGGTCGCGCCCTCGTAGGCCACGGCGCGCTTGGTGACCAGGTTGTAGACGTTGTTCGACCAGTTCTGGATGGTCGTGTAGCGGCAGCGGGCGTTCTTCTTCACGATGATCTCGACGACGGCGCTGTGCAGCGAGTCGGACGAGTAGATCGGCGCGGTGCAGCCCTCGACGTAGTGGACGTAGCTGTTCTCGTCGACGATGATCAGGGTCCGCTCGAACTGGCCCATGTTCTCGGTGTTGATCCGGAAGTAGGCCTGCAGCGGGATCTCGACCTCGACGTTCGGCGGCACGTAGATGAACGAGCCACCGGACCACACGGAGGTGTTGAGCGCGGCGAACTTGTTGTCGCCCACCGGGATGACCGAGCCGAAGTATTCCTTGAAGAGCTCCTCGTGCTCCTTCAGGCCCGTGTCGGTGTCGACGAAGATGACACCCTTCTCCTCGAGGTCCTCACGGATCTTGTGATAGACGACCTCGGACTCGTACTGCGCCGCGACGCCGGCGATGAGGCGCTGCTTCTCCGCCTCGGGGATGCCGAGCTTGTCGTAGGTGTTCTTGATGTCGGCGGGCAGCTCGTCCCAGGAAGCGGCCTGCTTCTCGGTGGAGCGCACGAAGTATTTGATGTTGTCGAAGTCGATGCCGGTGAGGTCGGAGCCCCAGGTAGGCAGCGGCTTCTTGTCGAACAGGCGGAGGCCCTTCAGGCGAAGGTCGAGCATCCACTCCGGTTCGTTCTTGAGTCCGGAGATGTTGCGTACGACCTCCTCGGACAGGCCACGCCTTGCCGCCGACCCGGCGGCATCCGAGTCGGCCCAGCCGAACTTGTAATTCCCGAGGCCTTCCAGCTCCGGGCGGTCGGTGACAGTCACCTTCCGGTCTCCTTGCTCTTGTCTCTATGTGCGGAATCGGCCAAGGACTGCGGGGAGACGTGCGTGGTGCACACCCCGTCGCCGTGGGCGATCGTGGCCAGGCGCTGCACCGGCGTGCCGAGCAGCTGCGCGAACGCCTCCGTCTCGGCCTCACACAGCTGCGGGAACTCCGCGGCCGCGTGCGCCACCGGGCAGTGGTGTTGGCAGAGCTGGTCGCCGCCCGACTTGGCCTTGCTGGCCGAGGCGGCATACCCCTCTGCCGACAGCGCCTGCGCCAGCACCTGCACGCGCTGGTCCGCCGGCACCGTCCGCATGACCGGCTCCAGCCGTTGCAGCAGGCTCGAAACCTGCTCGCGGGCGAAGTCGGCCACGGCTTGCTCCCCCATGCGCTCGGCCAGGAAGCGCAGGGCGCTCCCGGCCAGGTCGTCATAGGCGTGCTCGAAAGCACTGCGCCCCGCGTCGGTGATCGCGAACAGCTTGGCCGGCCGTCCGCGCCCGCGCTGTCCGCGAGGGCGCACGGTGCGAGGCTCTATCATCCCGTCTGCCAGCAGCGCGTCGAGATGACGCCGGACGGCGGCGGGCGTGAGCCCGAGCCGCTCGCCGAGAGCCGCGGCCGCGACGGGACCATGCTCAAGAATCAGCCTGGCGACACGGGCGCGGGTGCCGCGCTCGTTGCCTGGCTCCATCGTGGGCATGTTTTTCACAACATCAGTGTGCCGTAATTCCTTCCCGCTTCACAAACGGATCCGGCCAGGGACGGGAATGGAATTTGTCACGCAGGGTAGCCTTACCTAACCTTTGCCCGGCCCAAGATCATGAATGTCAGGGCCGAGCAGGTGATGAGCCCGAGCATGACACAGGCCATGGGGACGGCGGTGCCCGATCCGGCAAGTCCGACCAGCGGGGCCGCGGCGGCCCCGAGCGCGAACTGCAGCACGCCCGTCAGCGCCGAGGCGCTCCCCGCGATCTGTGCCGGCTGGGAGCCGAGCGCCAGCGCGCCGGTGCCGGGCAGCGTCAGGCCCTGGCCCAGCATGATGACGAACAGCCCGGCCACGATGCCCCAGAGACCGAGGTCGGCCAGCGCGGCGGTCATCAGCAGCACCGCGCCGATCAGGCCGGTGAACAGGCCGATGCGGACCAGCAGGGTCGGCGGCACCCGCCCGGACAGCCGGCCGCCGAGCTGGGCGGTGGCGGTCAGGGCCAGGGCGTTGAGGCCGAAGATGAGGGAGTACTGCTGGGGCGTGGCGCCGTACACCTCCTGGAGGACGAACGGCGAGCCGGAGATGTAGCCGAACATGGCCGCGAACGCCAGCCCGCCGGTCAGGGCGAAGCCCATGAACGCGCGGTCGCGCAGGAGCTGCCAGAACGTGCGCACGGTGTGCTTGAGACCGCCGCTCTCGCGCTCGGACGGGGGCAGCGTCTCGCGCACGCCCGTCAGCACGGCCAGCAGCAGCACGACGCCCGCGAGGCTGAGCGCCACGAAGACGCCCCGCCACGAGGTGAACGCCAGCAGCTGCGCCCCGGCGATGGGCGCGAGGATCGGGGCCAGGCCGCTGACGAGCATCAGCGTGGCGAAGATGCGGGCGATGGCGGCGCCGTCGTACAGGTCGCGCACCACGGCCCGCACGATCACCAGCGCCGCGCCGCCGAGCATGCCCTGCAGCAGGCGGAAGGCGATGAGCATCGGCACCGAGGGGGCGAACGCGCACAGCAGCGAGGCGACCATGAACCCGGCCACCCCCACCATGAGCGGCACCCGCCGGCCGCGCACGTCGCTCATGGGACCGGCGATCACCTGGCCCACGGAGACGCCGATGAGACAGGCGGTGAGGGTGAGCTGGACCTGCGCGGGGGCGCTGAGCATCTCGGAGGCGATGGAGGGCAGCGCGGGGAGGTACATGTCGATGGAGAGCGGGCCGATCGCCGAGAGGGCGCCGAGGATCAGCAGCAACAGCCCGCGGCGGCTCCTCGTCTCCGGCTGGACGGCTGTGGGCGTGGCGATTTGTGCCACGGACATGCGTGCTCCCCTTCCCTCGTAGGCCTGGCCCACGAGGGCCGAGGGATCAAACCACGTTCCGGTCCTCCGAATTCCCGGTTATCAGATATTTCAGGAAATCTCGTGAAGCTGGATGATGGAGATCGTCGCGCCGTGCGGGTCGGTGAACGCCGAGAACCGGCCGGGAGTGGCGTCCACGCCGCTCACGAGCATCCGGGCGCCCGCCCGCTCGGCCGCCGCCGTCGTGGCGTCGAGGTCGGCGACGGCGACGTACGTCATCCAGAACGAGGGCGTCGCGGCCGGGTAACCGGGGTCCATCTCCAGCATGCCGCCGACGGCGTGCCCGCCCACGTGCCACTCGGTGTACTTGCCGGGCGGCGTCTCCAGCGGGCGGGGGTCCCACCCGAAGACGGCCGGGTAGAAGGTCTCGGCGGCCGGCAGGTCGCGGGTGACCAGCTCGCTCCAGCAGAACGAGACGGGCTCGTTGACCAGCTCGGCCCCCGGATGGTCGCCGGCCTGCCAGCCGGCGGCGAACGAGCCGTCGGGCGCGCGGAAGACGGTCACGATGCCGTGCTCGAAGACCTGAGTGGGCTTCATCGCGACCGTGCCGCCCGCCTGCCTGACCCGGTCGGCGAGGGCCTCGGCGTCGTCCGTGGCGACGAACGTGTCCCAGGTCGAGACCGGCTGGCCGGCCATGGCCGGGACCAGCCCGGCGACCTTGCGGTCCCCGTGGAGGAACATGCCGTAGCCGCCGGCCGCCGGGTCGTCGATCGTCTCCGCCCGCCAGCCGAGGACCTCCTCGTAGAAGCGCGCGGAGGCGCCGACGTCGGTGCTGGACAGGTCCACCCAGCACGGCACTCCGGGGGCGTACTCACTGCGTCGAGACATTGCCACCTCCTGGGCAGGGGATCTCACCGCCAGGCTGCCACTCCGTGCGCGCGGGCAAAAGGAACGGCGCGAAAGGAACGGCGGGGCTGGACATGTCCAAATGGGGTCATGTTCACCTGCGGCCCGGACCGCCTGGGGAAGTCCCTAAACTCGTGGCCATGGACTCCCCAGCCGTCGAGATCGTCGACCTGGTCAAACGCTACGGCGGCAGCACCGCCGTAGACGGCCTCACGCTCCGTGCCGAGCGTGGGGCGGTCACCGCGGTCCTCGGTCCCAACGGCGCGGGCAAGACGTCCACGGTGGAGATCTGCGAGGGGTTCCGCAAGGCCGACGCGGGCACGGTCAGGGTGCTGGGCCTGGCGCCCGCCCTGCCCGAGCTGCGCCCGCGGGTGGGCGTCATGCTGCAGGCGGGCGGCGTGCCGCCGGCGATGCGCTGCGGCGAGTGGCTGCGGCTGGTCTCGCGCTTCTACGCCCGGCCCCTCGACCCCGATGCGCTGCTGGTGCGGCTGGGGCTGGCCGAGCACGTACGCACTCCCTACCGGCGGCTGTCCGGCGGCCAGCAGCAGCGGTTGTCGCTGGCCGCGGCCGTCGTCGGCCGGCCCGAGCTGGTCTTCCTCGACGAGCCGACGGCGGGCCTGGACCCGCAGGCCAGGCACGCCTGCTGGGAGCTGGTGGGCGAGCTGCGCGCGGCGGGCGTGTCGGTGGTGCTGACCACGCACCACATGGACGAGGCCGAGCGGCTGGCCGACCACGTCGTGATCATCGACCGGGGCCGGGTGGTGGCCGAGGGCAGCCCGGCCTCGCTGACCGGGGCGGAGCGGCAGCTCAGGTTCCGGGCCCGGCCGGGGCTGGCGCTGGAGGAGCTGCTCAACGCGCTCCCGGCGGGCAGCGCGGCCAAGGAGTCACCGGCCGGCCACTACATCATCGAGGGCCTGGTCGACCCCGAGCTGCTGGCCACGGTGACGGCCTGGTGCGCGGCCGAGGGCGTCACGGCCGACGACCTGCGCATCGAGCGCCGCACCCTCGAAGACGTCTTCCTCGAGCTGACCGGCAGGGAGCTGCGATGACCGCCCCATGCCCGACCACCGCGCCCGACCATCCCACCGCGGGAGAGCTGCGATGACCGCGCCCGACTCGACCCTCGACCTCACCCCGGCGCCCGGCGCGGCGCCGTTCCCGCGCATGGTGGCGGCGCAGGCGGGCGCCGAGATCCGCGCGATGCTGCGCAACGGCGAGCAGCTCCTGCTGACCATGATCATCCCGGTGCTGCTGCTGACCGGCTTCTCGCTGGCGCCGCTGATCGACGTCGGCGGCGGGCGGCGGGTGGACTTCCTGGTGCCCGGCGTGCTGGCGCTGGCGGTCATGTCCACGGCCTTCACCGGGCAGGCCATCGCGACCGGCTTCGAGCGCCGCTACGGCGTGCTCAAGCGGCTGGGGGCGACCCCGCTGTCCAGGAGCGGGCTCATGCTGGCCAAGACGGCGGCGGTCGTGGGCGTGGAGATCATCCAGGCCGTGATCATCGTGGTCGTGGGGCTGGCGCTGGGGTGGCGGCCGCAGGGGTCGTTCCTGGGCGCGGCACTGCTGATCGTGCTGGGCACCGCGGCCTTCAGCGGGCTCGGGCTGCTCATGGCGGGCACCCTGCGCGCAGAGGCCACGCTGGCCGCGGCCAACCTGGTCTACCTGGTGCTGCTGGGGGCGGGCGGGGTGGTGTTCCCGCTGACGAAGTTCCCCGAGGCGGTGCGGCCGTTCCTGGAGGCGCTGCCCATCTCGGCGCTCACCGGCGGGTTGCGCGCGGTGCTCGCCGAGGGCGCGGCGCTGCCGCTGGTCCCGCTGGCCGTCCTCGCCGTCTGGGCGGTGCTGTCGCTGGGGCTGGTGTCGCGTACCTTCCGCTGGGAGTAGCCCGGGGCACCCGGTGTCATTCAGGGAGCGGGTCCGGGCGGTCGGCCGGCAGGGCGCCGTAGCGGTGGCGGGTGAGGGCGGCCACCGCGGTCAGCGGGATCGCGGCGCCCGCGGCCAGGCCGAACAGCAGCCCGTACCTGCCGTGCTCGGCCAGCGGCCCGGCCGCCCATGACGCGACCGCGCTGCCCACGAACAGCGCGCAGGCGAAGAACGCGATCGTGGTCCCCCTGGCCTCCGGCACGATCGAGGTGGCCCACGTCTGCAGCGAGGAGTGCAGGAAGGACCAGCCGCCGCCCAGCAGCAGCGCGGTGACGGCCACGGCCGGCACGCTGACGTGCACCGCCACGATCGCGAACCCGAGACAGAGCTGCGTGCCGCCCACGACCATCAGCAGGGGCGCGGGCCAGCGGCCCGACAGCACCTTGACGAGCTTGGAGAAGGCCCAGAGCCCCAGCCCGTACGCGGTGATGGCCAGGCCCGCCACGGCGGCGGCCAGCCCGGTGTGCTGCAGCGCGGTGGCCAGGAAGGGCATGGCGCCGAGCATGATCGCCCCTTCGGTGAAGGCGAGCCCGAACACCAGCAGCGCCCACCGCTGCCCCAGCACCGCCCCCAGGTACCGGCGCACTCCCGTCCCGCCCTTCAGGGCCGACTCCTCACGGGGCGGCTCGGGCAGCGAGCGCAGCGACACCGCGCAGGCCAGGGCGCAGGCGGCCGGTACGGTGAAGGCCACCCGCCAGTCCACCAGCCCGGCGACCACCCCGCCCAGTCCCGTGGCCAGCGCCGTGCCGAGGGCGGCGGCGGCCATCAGGTCGGTGAGGGCGCGCTGGCGTACCGACGGCTGGACGGTGTCGCCCACGTACGTCAGGCCCGTGGGGATCACCGCACCGAAGCAGGCGCCCGTCACGACCCTGGCCACCACCAGCGTGGCCAGCACCGGCATCAGCGCCGAGGCCGCCCCGGCCACCGCGGCGCCGAACAGCGCCCAGCGCATCACCCGCACGCGGCCGAACCGGTCGGACAGCAGGCCCCACAGCGGCTGGGTCAGCCCGTACGCCAGGTAGTAGCCGCTGGCGGCGCCGACCGAGGCCGACAGCGAGACGCCGAGGTCGGCGGCGATGAGCACGAGCATGGGGCTCACGGCGAAGCGGTCGAAGCTGCTGACGAAGGAGGCCACGGACAGGGCCAATGGCGGGCGGGAGAGGCTCACGGGCAAGGTGGGGGATTTCATGCGTCCATGGTCTATTTGTCCGGATAAATGATCCAGTAAGCAGTAGTACCACCTTAAATCAAGGGATGTCTCCCCAGGTGAGTAGGCTGAGCCGGTTGCCTCGCGTTCCAGAGGAGTCCTGTGACCGACTTTGCCCTTGACGACCCCTTCGACCGCGGCTCCGGCGTGCCCAGGCCCGGAAACCTGCTGCGCACCGCGGCCGACTCGATCCCGCCCTCCGGGCTCGTGCTGCTGGCGATCTTCTCGGTGCAGCTCGGCGCCGGCTTCGCCAAGGAGCTGTTCGCGGCGCTGCCGCCGAGCGCGGTGGTGTTCCTGCGCATCGCGGCCGGCGGGTTGATCATGGCGGCGGTGGTCCGGCCCCGGCTGAAGGGGCTGTCCTGGCGCGACTGGGCGGTGGGCGTCGGCTTCGGCCTGACGCTCGCCGTCATGAACCTGACCTTCTACGAGGCCCTGTCCCGGCTGCCGATGGGGATCGCGGTGGCGATCGAGTTCCTCGGGCCGCTGGGCGTGGCGGTGGCCGCCTCGCGGCGCCGGATCGACCTGCTGTGGGTCGGGCTGGCGGCGGCGGGCGTGGTGCTGCTGGCGCCGTGGGGCGCGTCCGAGTCGGTGAGCTGGGTCGGCATCGGGTTCGCGATGGTGGCCGGGGCCGGCTGGGCCGGGTACATCCTGCTGTCGGCGGCGGCCGGGCAGCGCTTCCCGGGGACGAGCGGGCTGTCGTTCGCGATGATCGTCTCGGCCGTGGCGATCGCCCCGGTCGGCGTCGCGACCGGCGGGGCCGACCTGCTGGAGCCGGAGTTGTTGCTGATCGGGCTGGGCGTGGGCCTGCTGTCGTCGGTGATCCCCTACTCGCTGGAGCTACAGGCGCTGCGGCGGATGCCCAAGCACGTGTTCGGCATCCTGATGAGCCTGGAGCCGGCCGTGGCGGCGCTGGTCGGGGTGCTGCTGCTGAGCGAGTTCCTGCACACGCAGCAGTGGGCGGCGATCATCTGCATCGTGGCGGCCAGCCTGGGCTCGACCCGGGCGGGCGGCAGGCGGCGGAAGTAGCCGGGCCGAACCAGCCGGAGGAGGGCCGCCGCGCGCCCGTGGGATGGGGTCTCGGGCGCGCGGCGGGGGGCTCGGCCTCGGTGGGCGGGGTGTGCCGAGCCCGGGGACGGTCAGCGGAGTGCGGGAGTCCGCGTGACCAGGCAGGTGCCACCACCGGAGGTCGGGGGTGGCCGGTCCGCTGAGGACCAGGATCTCGGGGCCGCTGGCGCTCGCGCGAGGCGTCGCTCGGTCGGCTCACAGCCGAGATTACCGCCATCGGGGAGTGTCTGATCCCTGAATGTCAGAACTTGGGGCTCAGAACCGGTGCTCGGCTCAGTGCTCGGCCCAAATGCCGCGTACGTGGCCGATGTGCTCTCCCATGAGCTGCCCCACGGCCGTGCTGTCGCCGCTCTTGAGCGCGTCGAGCAGCGCCAGGTGCTCCCGGGCCGAACCGCCGAGCGTGCCCCGCTCGGAGAGCTGGGACAGGCCGTAGAGCCGGGCCCTGTTGCGCAGGTCGCGCACCACCGAGACCAGGTGGGCGTTGCCGCACAGCGACAGCAGCTCGACGTGGAAGCGCAGGTCGGCGTCCACGTACGCGAGCAGGTCGCCGCGCTCGCTGGCCGAGACGATCTCCTCGGCGATGGGCCTGAGCCGCTCGAACTCCTCCGCCCGCGAGCTGTCGGCCAGCCGGGCCACCGTGGGCACCTCGATGAGCTGGCGGATCTCGGTGAGCTCGTCGAGATCGCGGTCGGACAGCTCGGTCACCCGGAAGCCCTTGTTGCGCACCGCCTCGACCAGGCCCTCCTTGGCCAGGTCGAGCATGGCCTCGCGCACGGGCGTGGCCGAGACGCCGAACTGGGCGGCCAGCACCGGGGCGGAGTAGACCACCCCCGGCCGCATCTCCCCCGTGATCAGCGCGGCACGCAGCGCGTGCGCGACCTGCTCGCGCAGGCTCTGCCGCTCCCCCACCATCGGCAGGTCGAGCCGGTCCTCGGCAGCCATCCGCCCATCCCTTCTATGTCCACGCCTCGTAAGCGGCAGCCGCGACCACGAGGTCCTCCCACGCCATGCCCGTGCTCTTGAACACGCGCGGCCCCGGACCGGCGACCACCCTTCCGGCGATCAGCTCGGCGAGGTTTCCGGCGAGATGACGGGAGGTGATCGTACCCCGGCGAATCGGGACGATGACGTCGCCGGCCTCCGCGAGGGCGGACGCCCTGGCCTCGACGACCACGGTGGCGCGGGCGACGAGGTCGCCGTCGAGCTCGCGGGCGTCCGGCTCGTGCGACCCGACCGCGACGACGGTGACGCCGTCGCGGGCGAGCTTACCGGGGAACAGGGGCTCTCTGGCCGTGGTGCAGCAGGCGATGAGATCAGCCGCGGCCACCGCCTCGGCCACCGGGCCGACCGCTGGGCCCACCGTTGGGCCCACCGTTGGGCCCGCCGCCGGCGGATCCGTCCGGGCGCGGGCGGTCAGGCCCAGGTCGCGGCAGCGGGCGGCGAGGGCCTCGGCGCGGCCGGGGTCGCGGGCCACGACCGTCACGTCCTCGACCGGCCGCACCTCGCGCAGCGCCAGCACGTGCCCGTACGCCTGCGGCCCGCTGCCGAACACCACCAGCCGCCGGGCCCCCGGCTCCGCCAGGTGCCGCACGGCGAGGGCGGAGACGGCGGGCGTGCGCAGCGAGGTGAGCGCGATCCCGTCCATGGCCGCCAGCGGGGCCAGGGTGGCGCCGTCGAACAGCAGGTACGTCCCCTGGATCCGGGGCAGCCCCAGCTCCGCGTTGCCGGGCGCGATGCTCACGGCCTTGACGCCGACGTACCGGCGCATGGACGCGGGCATGAGCAGCAGCTGCCCCGCGGGCACGTCCACGATGGGCCGCGGCGGCGTGGCCTCCGGGTCGAGGCCGGCCCGCAGCGCGTCCTCCAGGACCGCCACGGCCCGGCCGACGGGCACCAGCCGCTCCAGCGTGGCGGCGTCGAGGTAGGGTAGCCCGCTCATCGCAGCGTGAACCCGGTCGGGAACGGGTCGTCGGGGTCGAGCTCGAAGACGTGCCGCCCGGTCCGGTAGGCCATGCCGTCGATCGCCACGACCACGCCCTCGCCGGTCCGCTCGACCACCCGGGCGGTGAAGACGC
>NZ_JBQQCB010000028.1:0-102982 GCF_052246675.1 Nonomuraea sp. KM90
ACGACTGGTACCGCGCGGTCGCGTTCAGACGTCGTCCGCCGAATCGACCGGCGGATCGAGGTTGGCCGCGCTCTCCGTCGGCCGTACCACTCCCATGAAGGTCCGCCGGTCGAGCGGATCCACCCGGACGAACTGCCCCGTGTACGGGGCGTGCACCATGCGGGTCGCGTCCACCGCCAGCCCGACGTGCTCGGGCCCCGCGCTTCCCGGGTCGTTGTCGTAGAAGACCAGGTCCCCCGGCTCCACCTGCTCCTTCGTGAGCCTGATCCCCGAGCGCCACTGCTCCTGCGTGGTCGAGCCGATCGGCACCCCCGCCCGCGCCCACGCGTACTCGGTCAGCCCCGAGCAGTCGAACCCCCAGACCTTGGCCCCTTTCCCGATCCCGAACCCGGGCCCCCGGATCCCGCCGCCACCCCACGAGTACGGGACGCCGATCATCTCCATCGCCGCCCGCACCGCGATCGCCCCGGCCCCGGACCGCACGGCCGGAGCCGAGTGGGGCCGGCAAATGTGCGTGGGACAGCCATTGACCGCCGCCGCGGCCGGTAGAACCAGCCCGCCCGGAATCGTGTGCGCCACCGCAATTAGCAGCAGCGCCCGTAGTCCTTTCATGGCATATTCAGCGCTCCCTGACTCGTTGGCGCCGAACCCTGCCGTGGCGCGCACCAGGTCGTTCCTCCGCTAGCATTCCTCCTTCCCTATGCGGATAAAACGCCCTTTGGCCATGCGGTACGCGCGTATGGCCATAAGATGAAAAATTGCCCTGCAAGCCACCCCGGACAAATGAGGGCCACTCGGACATATCCGAACTAGTTGTGATTTACGGCCAAGGAATTGGGGTGCGCATTTGACTTTGACTTAGCACGGCCAGGTTGCGACCCGTCGACGGCCCGCGAGATTGTTACCCGTGGAATCTCGCAGCCCTTGCGAGTGATTCACGATGACGCGCATCCCGCGCCGATTCCGACGAAGGAGAAGTACAGAAATGATGCGTCGCGTTCTTGCCGGTGCAGCGATCGCGGGCTGCCTGTTCGGGTTCTCGGCCACGAGCGCTTCGGCCGACGTCGGCCCCAACGCGTTCAACAAAGACAAGCAGATCCTGAGCCAGCTCAGCATCCTGGACGACGCGACCGTGCTCAACGACGTCCTCAACGACTCGGTGAAGTACATCGACGTTCTCACGGCCCTGCACCTGCAAGACATCGACCTCGATGTGCTCAACAACGAGAAGGGCACGGGCGACAACAACTGATCCGTCCCGGGTGGCGGCGGCTCAGGCCCACGTCCGCACGCCCGGCATGAAGGCGCTCCGGCAGCCACGGCCCCTCGTGGCGGCACCTTGCCGGAGAGCCTTCGCGGCCGGTCGCGTGCCCGGGGCGCGGGTGCGGCGAGCCCCACCGACGGTAGATCGCGATTCCGAACAGGCCGGTGCTCGTCAAGCCCGCAGCCGGCGCGGGTACGGCCGGCCTGTTCGGAAAGCGCTGCCCGCCATGATTTCCCCGTAATTCGGTCATTTCACGGCGAAAATTACATAGCGTTACATACCTCGTGTAGCCTGGATTCGGGTTAATCGCCAGCGGTCAAGGCGGTCATCCCCTGCCAGTGGCAGTCCGGCAAGACGACCCCCAGAGCGCGTGTTGGGGGGTGCGGGGAGCGTGAGCGTCCAGGAACGGCTGCTCTATCAGGACCAGCAGCTGAGGATCACGGTGGCGACGGCGCCAGGGGTTCCGGCCGTCACGCTGATCGGTGAGATCGACGCCACCAACAGCTCCGCGCTGGCCGGCGCCCTGGCGAGTTGCCGTCAGGGCACCTACATCGTCGTCGACACCGGCGAGCTGACCTTCATCGACGTCTCCGGGCTGCGCGTGCTCGTCATGCCCACGGTGCCGCCTTCGGAGCGCTGGATCCGCCTGCACAACGTCACGCCGTACCAGCGGCGGTTGCTGCGCATGATGGGGTGGTTCTACCAGCCCAGGGTCCACCACGTGCCCCTGTAGGGCTGACGGTCGCGGCCGAGGTGCCGAACCCGGTCGGCCCGCCCAGCCGCCACGTCGGCGGCCGGTTGTGGCGCAGGAGCGACGGCTCGTCATAGCGGAAGCAGCCGCGGTGCCAGTTGAGGATGCCCACCAGCCAGTTGTGCAGCTCCACCACGAACGCGTCGAGATCCCGCCGCGCCTCGGCGTCGAGGCCGAAGTCGTCGCAGACGATCGGCAGCTCGTGGTTCACGATGTGCTCGAACTGCCGCACCCGCGAGGCCAGCAGGTCGTTCACGATGGCCAGCGCCGTCGGGTAGTCGCAGTCGAAGAAGCTCTGCACCACCAGGATGCAGTTGTGCACCTCGCCCTCGAACTCGATCTCCTTCTGGTACGAGAAGATGTCGTTGACCAGCAGCCCGGCGTCCATCATCGCGTTCTCCAGCGCCACCATCGTGCCGCCGGCGTAGAACTCCTCCGGGATCCCCTTCGAGTGCCGCAGCCGGCACAGGCTCATCGTCAGCTCGGAGCCGAAGGTCAGCCGGCGCATCTCCAGGTAGTCCACCGGGTCGGGGACGTGGTGGGCGATCTCGTTGGCCAGCTCCCACAACCAGCCCTCGCACATGTGCTCGACCGCCGTGCGCAGCTTGTGCCGGTCCGCGGGCGGCATCGGCGCGGTCGTGCGCGCCCACAGGTCGGCCAGCCCGCGTTCGAGCGCGCTGGCCGGTGGTGGCGGGGCCGAGCCGTCGAGCGGCATGAACGCCCCGAACCTGGCCACCGTCACCCTGGCCGCCGCCAGGTTGCGCGACCGGCCGAAGACGACGGGGAAGTAGTCGTCCCCGTACGTGCCCCACGCCAGCCAGAACGACGCCAGGTTCAGCTCCTCGGGCGTGGCGTCGGGATGCAGGCCCGCCGCGCACAGCGGCAGGTCGTTGTCGATCAGCTTCTGCTCGTCCCACACGGCCGAGCCGGACACTCCCGGCTGGGCCTCGAGCATGCCCATCGCGCGGCACCAGGCCACGGTGTCCCGCCGGGAGGCGTCGAGGTGCGGCGACAGCCTGAGCTCGAACGGCACGTACAGGTCGGGGATCTGCGAGGGCCCCACCCGCCGGTACGGCACGTGCGCGAAGTTGCGCAGCCGCTTGGCCCCCAGCAGGTCGACCATCGACGACATGCCCAGCGGCCGGCTCGCCCTGGCCCGCGCGTTCATGTACCGGCTGGAGCGCATGTGCCACTCGTGCCCGCCCGACTGCCAGTCCTGCAACCCCTTGACGTACGCCAGCACCCCGGCGGCGCTGAGCGGGTCGATGGCGTGCTCCACGAACAGCGGCCCCAGCTCGAAGACCGCCGTGTGCTCGAACTGCTGCATCCGCGAGGTCAGCAGGTCGTTGACCGCGTCGGCGGCCGCCTGCGTGTCACAGCCCAGGAACTGCTCCAGCACCAGCACGCCGTTGCTCAGCTCGCCCTCGTCCCCGACCTCCCGCTGGTAGGAGAACAGGTCGTTGCGCAGATGAACGGCGTCGGAGAAGGAGTCCCGCAGCACCCGCATCGGCCGTGACGCCGCGATCCGCTCCGGCACCTCGGCCCCCACGGCGTGCTCGACCAGGCCGGCCGACCAGGGCGCGCCGCCGACCTTGCGCCGCATCTCGATGTACTCGACCGGGTTGGACACCCGGCCCCGGTTGATGTTGGCCAGCTCCCAGAGCGACTCGTCGAGCAGGTTGCGCGTGCTCTCCGCGAAGCGCGCCCGCCAGGCCGGCGACATGCTCGGCACCGTACGCGGCCACAGGTCGGCCAGCCCCGCCTCGACCGGGTTGGCCGGCTCCGGCACGGCCAGGTCCCCGCCCATCGGCATGAACCGGGCCAGCCGGTTGAGGTATTTCTTGCCGCCCGCCAGGTCGCCGGTGCGCTTGAAGACCTCCAGGAAGTGGTCGTCGAAGAAGAAGACCCAGACGTACCAGTCGGTGATCAGGCTGAGCTCGGCGCCGTCGCAGTCGGGATGGGTGTAGGCGCACATCAGCGGATAGTCGTGCGCGTCGAGATCGGCCTCCTCCCATACGCCCGAGCCTTCGAGCATGCCCATGTCGCGCGCCCACTGTTTGGAGTGCACGCGAGCCTCTTCAAGATGGGGATTGAGCCGGGCCGGGTACGGCATGTAGAAGTCCGGCAGTTCGAACGGCTGGGTCATCGTCACTCCTTCATGTGGACGGTCAGCGCGCCACCTCGACGTCCTCCAGCACCCCGAGCGCGTCCGGCACCAGGACCGCGACCGAGTAGTAGGCGCTGACCTGGTACGACGCGACGGCCCGCGCGTCGATCCCGGTGAACTTCACGCTGAGGCCCGGCTCCCGCTCGCCGGGGACGCCCTTCTGGAAGAGCCCGACGACGCCCTGGTCCTCCTCGCCCGTACGCAGGACGAGGATCGAGCTGGTGCCCGCCCGGGTGATCGGGATCTTGTCGCAGGGCAGGATGGGCACCCCGCGCCAGGCGGTCACCCAGGAGCCCTCGACCTCGGCGCTGTCGGGATAGACGCCCCTGGCGCTGCACTCCCGGTGGAAGGCGGCGATGGCGCGCGGGTGGGCCAGGAAGAAGCGCGACTTCTTCCTGCGGCAGAGCAGCTCGTCCAGGTCGTCGGGACCCGGCGGGCCGGTACGGGTGTAGACGCGCTGCCCGGGGTGGGCCTGGTGCAGCAGCCCGAAGTCGGGGTTGTTGACCAGCTCGCGCTCCTGGGACTCGCGCACCGCCTGGATGGTCAGCCGGAGTTGCTGCTCCTGCTGGTCCATCGGCTGGTTGTACAGGTCCGACACCCGGGTGTGGACGCGCAGCACGGTCTGCGACACGCTCAGCTCGTACTCGCGCGGTCCGGGGTCGTAGTCGGCGAACGTGCCGGGCAGCGTGGTCTCGCCCCGGTGCCCGGCGGCCGTGACGATCTCGGCCTCGCCCCACCTGTTCTGCGGGGCGGCCCGCCGGGCGCGGTGGCGGGCGAGGTGTTCGCGCAGCGCCGGCGACTGGCTTGCCACCGCGTGGAACTCCTCCCACGGCAGGGCCAGCACCGTGCACGCGGTGCCGGCCTCCAGCGTGTACTCCCAGACCGCGCCCCCGGCTTGCAGATCGGAGCCGGCCTGGTCGCCGCCGGCCAGCGAGCCGAGGACGACGCGGTCGCCGTACCGGCCCGCCTGGAGCTTGGTCGCCTTGCCGCGCGCGATGAGGACCAGCTCGTCCGCCGGCCGTCCGGCCCGCACGATCGTGTCGCCGCGCTCGAACTCCCGCTGCTCGAACAGCCCCGCGAGGGTGTCGAGCACGCGGTCGTCGTCGAGCCCGTGCAGCGGCGGCAGCTCGGTCAGGCTCGGCGGGACGACCCGGACGCGGGACCCGGTGTTCGAGAAGCTCACCCGGCCGCCGCCGACCGCGTACGTGAGCCGCCGGTTCACCCGGTAGACCCCGCCCGTGACGTCCACCCACGGGAGCACCCGCAGCAGCCAGCGGGGAGAGATCTCCCGCATCTGCGGGGGCGTCTTGGTCGTCGTGGCGAGATTGCGCGCCGCCGCGGTGTCGAGGCTCAGCCGCTGGTCGGGGCCCTGGTCGGGCTGCGTTGACATGAACACCACCAATCCCTGTGGACCGGACGGACGAGGTAGGGGCCCGGCTAGCCGTTCCTGCCGAGCTCGACGTCCTCCAGCACGCCGAGTGCGTCCGGCACCAGGACCGCGGCCGAGTAGTAGGCGCTGACCAGGTAGGAGATGACGGCCTTCTCGTTGATGCTCATGAAGCGGACCGACAGGCTCGGCTGGTACTCGTCGGGGATGCCGGTCTGGTGCAGGCCGACGACGCCCTGGTTCTCCTGGCCGGTCCGCATGAGCAGGAACGACGTCGTCCGCGTCGAGGAGACCGGGATCTTGTTGCACGGGAAGATCGGCACGCCCCGCCAGGCCGGCACGCGATGCCCGCTGACCTCGCTGGACTGCGGGTAGATGCCGCGCTTGCTGCACTCCCGGCCGAAGGCGGCGATGGCCTGCGGGTGCGCCAGGAAGAACGACGGCTCCTTCCAGACCGTGGACAGCAGGTCGTCGAGGTCGTCGGGGGTGGGCGGGCCCGAGCGGGTGCGGATGCGCTGGCTGAAGTCGGCGTTGTGGAGCAGGCCGAACTCCCTGTTGTTGATCAGCTCGTTCTCCTGGCGCTCGCGCAGGGCCTCGACCGTGAGGCGGAGCTGCTGGTCGAGCTGGCTCATCGGCTGGTTGTACAGGTCGGAGACCCGGCTGTGCACGCGCAGGACCGTCTGGGCCACGCTCAGCTCGTACTCGCGCGGGCTCAGCTCGTAGTCCACGAACGTGCCGGGCAGCACGGCCTCGCCGACGTGGCCGGCCGACATGTTGATCGCGGCCTCGCCGTAGTCGTTCGTGTCGTGGTCGCCGCTCGTCCGCCAGCGCTCCACGTGCTCGCGCAGCGCGGGAGCCTGCTCGGCGAGCTGCTCGAAGTCCTGCCGGGAGAGCGTGAGCAGGGTGGTGGCCGTCTTGGCCCGGGCGCTGAACTCGAACTGGCCGCCCTCGATCAGGGTCTGCTCGCCGAGATAGTCACCGTCGGCCAGCACGCCGAGGTTCTGCTCGTCACCGTACGAGCCGCGCCCGACCTTGGCCACGCGGCCGTGGACGATCAGCACGAGCCGGTCCACCGGGCCGCCCTCGGAGACGATCTCCTCGTTGGCCGCGACCTCACGCTGGGTGAAGCGCCCCGCCAGCGCTTCGAGCACCTCCATGTCGTCGAATCCGCGCAACATGGGCAGCTCGGTGAGCTCGGCCGGGATGACCCGCGCCTCGGAACCGGTGTTGCTGAAGGTGATCCGGCCGTCTCCCAGCGTGTACGTCAGTCGCCGGTTCACCCTGAACACGCCGCCGGAGCACTGCACCCAGGGCAGCAGCCGCAGCAGCCAGCGGGAGGTGATCTCCTGCATCTGCGGCGGCGTCTTGGTCGTCGTCGCGAGTTGTTTGGCGGCATCGGTGCTGAGGCTGAGCTGTCCGTTGCCGTTCTCGGGAGCGGAGGAATGAGTCGTTTCGGTCATCGTGCTGCACCACCAATCTCGGGGCCTAGCCGGGGTTGCGGGTCGATCGGAGTTCGAGCGGCAGGGAGAACGTGAGGGTCTCCTCGGTCAGGGTCACCGGCTCCACGTCGGCGTATCCGCGGTTCGCGAGCCAGTCGAGTAATTCCGCGACCAGCCCTTCGGGGACGGAGGCGCCGGAGCTGACGCCGACGGTCCGCACCCCGTCGAGCCACTCCTCCTCGGCGTGCGCGGCCCGGTCGACCAGGTAGGCCGCGTCCGCGCCCGCGTTCAGCGCCACCTCCACCAGCCGCTGGGAGTTGGAGGAGTTGGCCGAGCCGACCACGATGACCAGCTCGCACTCGGGCGCGATCCTGGTGATCGCCTCCTGGCGGTTCTGGCTGGCGTAGCAGATGTCGTCGCTGGGCGGGTCGGCCAGGTCGGGGAAGCGCCGGCGCAACTCCGTGACCGCCCGCATGGTCTCGTCCACGGCGAGCGTGGTCTGCGACAGCCAGCTCATCGGCCGGGAGCCGTCGGCCGTCAGGTCGTCGGGCCTGGCCGGGTCCATGACGTGGATGCGTTCGGGGGCCTCGCCGAGCGTGCCCTCGACCTCCTCGTGCTCGGCGTGGCCGATCAGCACGATCTCGTAGCCGGCCTCGGCCATCCGTACGGCCTCTTTGTGCACCTTCGTGACCAGCGGGCAGGTGGCGTCGATCGTCCGCAGCCCGCGCTGTGCCGCCGCCCCCTTCACCGCCGGCGAGACGCCGTGGGCCGAGAAGACGACCAGCGAGCCGTCGGGGACCTCGTCGAGCTCCTCGACGAAGACGGCGCCGCGCCGGGTGAGGTCGTCGACGACGAAGGTGTTGTGCACGATCTGCTTACGCACGTACACGGGTGGCCCGAAGCGTCTCAGCGCCTCTTCCACGGTGATGATCGCGCGTTCGACGCCCGCGCAGTAGCCGCGCGGAGCCGCGAGAAGTACCCGTCCCATGGGGGATCTCCTTACTTGATGCGGTGCGCGAGCTGATCGGCCATCAGGGCCAGCACGGTGGCGGCCTCGGGCTTGATCTGCGCCTCGGCCAGGACCGACACGGCCTCGCGCACGCGTTCTTCGATCATTTGCTCGACCCTGGCCAGCGCCCCGGTGTCGACCAGGATCTGCCGCACCTCGGCGGCGCGCTCCTCGGTCAGCGCGGGGTTGCCGTGCCAGGTCCTGAGGTGGCCGAGCTGGGCGGGTGAGGCGTGCTGGACGGCGTGCGCGTACATCACCGTCTGCTTGCCCTCCCGCAGGTCGTCCAGCGCCGACTTGCCGGTCTGTGACGACGAGCCGAACGTGCCGAGCACGTCGTCGCGCAGCTGGAACGCCTCGCCGAGCGGCACGCCGAACCGCGAGTAGGCGTCCAGCAGCTCCGGCGAGGCGCCGGCCAGCGCGCCGCCGATCTGCAGCGGCCGCTCGACGGTGTACTTGGCGCTCTTGTAGCGGATCACCGTCAGCGCCTCGGCCTCGGTCGCGCCCGAGCGGAGCTGGGCGAGCACGTCGAGGTACTGGCCGCTGATGACCTCGGTCCGCATGGCGTCGAACACGTGGTGCGCGGCCCGCAACCGGGACGGTTCCACCCCGCACGACGACAGCAGCGCGTCGGACCAGGCCAGGCTGAGCGTGCCGAGCAGGATGCCGCCCGCCCGCCCGAACGCCTCCGCGCCCGGGCCGTCGTGCAGCCCCGCCAGGTTCCGGTGCACGGTGGCCTGGCCGCGGCGCAGCTCGCTGCCGTCCATGATGTCGTCGTGGATCAGCAGGCCCGCGTGACACAGCTCAAGGGACGCGGCCGCGCTGATGATCTCTTCGCAATCGTCACCACCGGCGCCGCGCCAGCCCCAGTAACACAGCTGCGGCCGCACGCGCTTGCCGCCGCCGAGGATGAAGTCGGCCAGCAGGCCGTAGGCGGCTTCGACACCTGGGTCGGAAACCGGGGTGCGCCAGGTTTCCAGGAAACCGCTCAGGCGCCGGTCAATTCTTGAACCAAGGGAGTGCTGAGTGAAGCTCACCGGCATGCGCGCGGCTCCTTCTGTCAGTCCGTCACTACCAATAGTTACTCATTGAATACGGAGCGTGTAAAGTGTCTTTAGTAGCTCAACCCTTCTTTTGCCACAGCAGTTACAAGGTCTGGGGATCTCATGAAGACCCTGCTGCCCTACGTTTCGACCCCTGACGACCTTCGAGCCCTGCCCGCCGAGCTGCTTCCGGGGCTGGCCGGCGAGATTCGCGACTTCCTGATCGACAAGGTGAGCGCGAGGGGCGGCCACCTCGGCTCGAACCTCGGCGTCGTGGAGCTCACGATCGCGCTGCACCGGGTGTTCGACTCGCCCGACGACGTGATCGTGTTCGACACGGGCCACCAGGCCTACGTGCACAAGATCCTCACCGGCCGCCGCGAGGGCTTCGACGCGCTGCGCTGCCGGGGCGGCCTGAGCGGCTACCCGTGCCGGCAGGAGTCGGCGCACGACCACATGGACAGCTCCCACGCCTCCACCGCGCTGGCCTACGCCGACGGCATGGCCAAGGCCCGCCGGATCGCCGGCGGCGACACCAGGGCCGTGGTGGCGGTGGTGGGCGACGGCGCGCTCACCGGCGGGGTGGCCTGGGAGGCGCTCAACAACCTGGGCGCCGCCCGGCACCGGCCCGTGATCGTGGTGCTCAACGACAACGGCCGCTCCTACGCGCCGACGTTCGGGGGCTGCGCCGAGCACCTCGGCCGGTTGCGCGCCGCCCCCGGCGTGACCGTCTTCGAGAACCTCGGCCTGCGTTACCTCGGCCCCGTCGACGGGCACGACATCGAGGCGCTGGAGCAGGTCATGCGTACGGCCCGCGAGCTGCGGGAGCCGGTCGTCATCCACTGCGTCACCCGCAAGGGCCGCGGCTACGAGCCCGCCGAGCAGGACCTCGACGAGCACCTGCACGCGATCCCGGTCACCGACCCCGCCACCGGGCGGCCCCGCTCGACGGGCGGGAGCACCTGGACGCACGCCTTCTCCCACCACCTGTGCGCGCTGGGCGAGCGGCGCCACGACCTGGTCGCCATCACCGCGGCCATGCCGGGCCCGACCGGGCTGGCGGCGTTCGGCCGGCGCTTCCCCGACCGCATGTTCGACGTCGGCATCGCCGAGCAGCAGGCCATGGCCTCGGCCGCGGGCCTGGCGATGAGCGGCCTGCACCCGGTGGTCGCGATCTACGCCACGTTCCTCAACCGCGCCCTCGACCAGGTGCTGATGGACATCGCGCTGCACCGGCTGCCCGTCACGCTGGTGCTCGACCGGGCCGGGATCACCGGTCCCGACGGGCCCAGCCATCACGGCATGTGGGACCTGGCAGCGCTGTCCATCGTGCCGGGCATGCGGGTGGCCGCGCCGCGTGACGTGGTGCGCCTGTGCGAGCTGCTGGAGGAGGCCGTGGAGCACGACGGCCCCACGGCGCTGCGCTTTCCCAAGGCCGCGGTCGAGGCGGAGATCCCGCCCGCCGGCAGCATCGGCGAGGTGGACGTGCTGTCGTCCAGCGGCCAGGACGTGCTGCTCGTGGCCGTCGGGCCGATGGCCGAGCCGTGCCTGAGCGCCGCCGCGATGTTGTCGGCGGCGGGCGTCGGCGTGACCGTGGTCGATCCGCGCTGGGTCATCCCGGTCTCCGACGACCTGCGCAAGGCGGCCTGTGCCAGCCGGCTGGTCGTCACGGTCGAGGACGGCATCGCCGCCTCCGGGGCCGGCGCTCTGCTGCGGCAGGCGTGCGAGCCCGGCCGGCACGTGCTCAACCTCGGGCTGCCGTGCGAGTTCGTCGGCCAGGGCAGCCGGTCCGAGCTGCTGGCCGAGGCCGGGCTGACCGGCCAGGGCATCGCGTACGCCATCAGGAAGGAGCTGAACAGGTGGCCGCTGTAGATCTCGGGATACCTTCGGCCCGCCGGCCCCGGCGGGCCTCGCGGACGGTCATGGTGGGTGACGTGCCGGTCGGCGGCGACGCGCCCGTCTCGGTGCAGTCGATGACCACCACGGTCACGGCCGACGTCAACGCCACCCTGCAGCAGATCGCCGAGCTGACCGCGGCCGGCTGCCAGATCATCCGGGTGGCGGTGCCGTCGCAGGACGACGCCGACGCGCTGCCGGAGATCGCGCGCAAGTCGCAGATCCCGGTCATCGCCGACATCCACTTCCAGCCGAAGTACGTGTTCGCCGCCATCGACGCCGGTTGCGCGGCCGTGCGGGTCAACCCCGGCAACATCAAGAAATTTGATGACAAGGTGGGCGAGATCGCCCGGGCGGCGGCCGACCGGGGCGTGCCGATCCGCATCGGCGTCAACGCCGGCTCGCTCGACCCCAGGCTGCTCACGAAGCACGGCAAGGCGACGCCGGAGGCGCTGGTGGAGTCGGCGCTGTGGGAGTGCTCGCTGTTCGAGGAGCACGGGTTCCGCGACATCAAGATCTCGGTCAAGCACCACGATCCGCAGGTGATGGTGGCCGCGTACCGGCTGCTGGCCAGGAGCTGCGACTACCCGCTGCACCTGGGGGTGACCGAGGCCGGGCCGCTCATGCAGGGCACGGTCAAGTCGGCGGTGGCCTTCGGGGTGCTGCTCGACGAGGGGATCGGCGACACGATCAGGGTGTCGCTGTCCGCGCCGCCCGTGGAGGAGGTCAAGGTCGGCATCGGCATCCTGGAGTCGCTGGGGTTGCGGCAGCGGAGGCTGGAGATCGTCTCCTGCCCGTCCTGCGGGCGGGCCCAGGTGGACGTCTACACGCTGACCGACCGGGTGACGGCCGCGCTCGAGGGGTTCCCGCACCCGCTGCGGGTGGCGGTCATGGGATGCGTGGTCAACGGACCGGGCGAGGCGCGCGAGGCCGACCTGGGCGTGGCCTCCGGCAACGGCAAGGGGCAGATCTTCGTCAAGGGCGAGGTGGTCAAGACCGTCCCCGAGTCGCTGATCGTGGAGACGCTGGTCGAGGAGGCCATGCGCATCGCCGAGGAGCGGGAGCGGGGGTAGGCCCAGGCCGGGGAGGGGGCTCCCCGGCCTGGAGCTTCCGCTAGACGCGCTGCCAGAGCGCGGGGACGTTGGGCGGTTCCCAGCCCGCCTGCGAGGTGTGGCCCTGCAGGCAGCGGTAGGTGGCCCCGCCGTAGGTGACGGTGGCGCCCGTCGCGTACGCCGTGTTCGGCGCCCAGGTGCCGCCCGGGTCGGTCGGCGTGACGGTCGGCGAGCCGGTCGGGCCGCCGCCCTGGGTGGCCAGGGTCAGCCCGTACGTGGCCAGGATCTCGTTGACCGGCTGGAAGTACGTCGTCCCGCCCGAGCCGCAGTTGCCCGAGCCGCCTGAGGTGACGCCCTGGGCCTGGTCGCCCGAGATGAACGAGCCGCCCGAGTCGCCGGGCTCGGCGCAGACGCTGGTCCTGGTCACGCCGCTGACCGTGCCCTGCGGGTAGGTGACGCTGGTGTTGAGCTGCTGGACCGAGCCGCAGCGCCACTGGGTGGTCGAGCCGGAGCGGCAGATCGACGAGCCGGGCTGGGCCACGGCCGAGCCGCGCACCGGCAGGATGCCCGCGCTGTAGCCGTTCACGACCCCGACCGGGGTCCACTGCGTGTTGACCTCGACCCAGGCGTAGTCGTTGCCGGGGAAGGAGGAGCCGCGGAACGTGCCCTGCGCCACCCGGTTGACGCCCGTGGTGGTCGCGCCCGTGGAGCCGCAGTGGCCGGCGGTCACGAAGCCGCCCTGCGAGCCGGCCCTCGTCACCGAGAACCCGACCGAGCAGCGCGAGCCCGAGCCGATGTAGTACGCGTCACCGCCACGCACGTCGTAGTACGGCTCCGGCCGCTCGTCGGAGCGTACGACGCGGACGGCGGAGACGTCGGCGCCGCTGGCGCGCACCCAGGCGGCGGCCCTGGCGGGCGTGGAGGTCAGGACGACCACGGTGTTCTCGACGACGTCCACGTACCAGACCGGCGCGGTCCCCGGGGCGGTGGCCGACGCCTGGTCGAGGGTGGCCTTGACCTGGTCGAGCCGGTCGAGCGAGCGGCTGACCACGCGGGCCGCGACGCCGGCCGCCGCGATCGCCGCGGTCTTCGACGGGTCGGTGGTGGCGGCGACGGGGGTGGCGGTGGGGCCGGTGACCCAGGTGCCGGCGTACGACGGGCCGAGCAGGGCCCTGAGCCTGGGCTCCACGCCGGCCGCTGCGGCCTCGTTCACCAGGCGCGCCTCGGCCTGCTCGCCGGTGACGCCGAGGTCGCGGGCGAGCGCGTCCACGAGGCCGGGAGGGGGGTCGGCCGCGATGGACGCGCTCGTCCTGGCCATCTCGTAGAGGTTGTCGTCCTGGGCCGAGGCGCCCTTCGCGGCGAGGGCGACGGCCGGGACGGCGATGAGGGTGACGGCTAACGCGATGCCCGCCGTCCGGGTCTTTCTGGGGAGCATTGGTGACTCTCCTCGTACTGGGGGGTGCCGTCACCGTACGGGACCGGATACGAGGAGTGGTCGTGTCAAATGGCCCCTATCACGGTGTTATAGGGGAACGCCCCTGGCCAGGCAGTTGTTCGTCGCCGAGCTCGAACGTCATGCCGCGGCTGCCGGCAATGCTGATCACCGGTCGCCGGAGCAGCTCGCTCGTCCGGTGCACCACCTCCTGGAAGTTGCGCTGGAGGTCGGGGTCGTCCACGGCGGACAGGCGTACCGAGCCGTTGTCCAGGAGCTCCTTGGCGAGCCACTCGGACATGGTGACGCGGAATCTGGCGGCCTCGTCGGGTGTGAGCGGTGTGGGTGCCATGCGCGCAGTCTAGGCGCGCTGCGGGGCCTGGAGGCTGTTTGATGAGCTATGTGGGGGTATGCGGCATTTGTGCCCCGGCAATGAGGAGACGAGCATGAAAGCAGTCACCTGGCACGGCAAGCGCGACGTACGGGTCGAAGAGGTCCCCGACCCGGCGATCAAGGAGCCCAACGACGCTGTCATCAGGGTCACCAGCAGCGGCATCTGCGGCTCCGACCTGCACCTGTACGAGGTGCTCGGGCCGTTCATGGCCGAGGGCGACATCCTCGGGCACGAACCCATGGGCGTGGTCGAGGAGGTCGGCTCCGCCATCGACAACATCAAGCCCGGAGACCGGGTGGTCATCCCGTTCAACATCGCCTGCGGCCACTGCCACATGTGCGGGATGGAGCTCTACGCGCAGTGCGAGACGACCCAGGTCCGCGAGCAGGGCATGGGCGCCGCCCTGTTCGGCTACACGAGGCTCTACGGGCAGGTGCCCGGCGGTCAGGCCCAGTACCTGCGGGTGCCCGAGGCGCAGTTCGGGCCCATCAAGGTCCCGGAGGGGCCGCCGGACGAGCGGTTCCTGTACCTGTCCGACGTGCTGCCGACCTCCTGGCAGGCCGTCGCGTACGCGGAGATCCCCGACGGCGGCAGCGTCACCGTCTTCGGGCTCGGGCCCATCGGCCAGATGTGCGCCCGCATCGCCCGCCACCTCGGCCACCGCGTGATCGGCGTGGACGGCATCACCACCCGCCTGGAGATGGCCCGCCGTCACGGTGTCGAGGTCATCGACGCCAGCGAGGTGCACAACGTCCCCGAGGAGATCCGCCAGCGCACCTCCGGACGCGGCACGGACTCGGTCATCGACGCCGTCGGCATGGAGGCCCACGGCTCCACCGCCGCCAAGATCGCCCAGACGCTCACCGGGCTGCTGCCCGACGCGGTGGCCGCGCCGCTCATGTCGAACGCCGGCGTGGACCGGCTGGCCGCGCTCAACCAGGCCATCGACTCCGTCCGCCGCGGCGGCGTCATCTCGGTCATCGGCGTCTACGGCGGCATGACCGACCCGCTGCCCATGCTGCGCATGTTCGACAAGGGCATCACGTTGCGCATGGGCCAGGCCCACGTCAGGAAGTGGGTCAGCGCGCTGATGCCGCTGCTGACCGACGACTCCGACCCGCTCGGCGTGATGGACCTGACCACCCACCGGCTGCCGCTGGAGGATGCGCCCCATGCGTACGAGATGTTCCAGAAGAAGGCCGACGGCGCGGTGAAGATCCTGCTCCAGCCGTGACCTGCCAGCTCAGAGGGGTTTCGCGGCCCGGGAGGCGGGCAGCGGAGCATCCATGAGAGTCGTGGTGGTGGGAGCAACCGGGAACGTCGGCACCAGCGTGGTGCGCGCGCTGGCCGCGGACGGCGGCGTGACCTCGATCGTGGGGGTCGCCCGCCGGCTCCCCGGGTGGCGGATAGACCGCACCGACTGGCGGCAGGCCGACGTGGCGACCGGCGACCTGACCCGGATCTTCGACGGGGC
Source organism: Nonomuraea sp. KM90 (assembly GCF_052246675.1). NCBI lineage: Bacteria > Bacillati > Actinomycetota > Actinomycetes > Streptosporangiales > Streptosporangiaceae > Nonomuraea > Nonomuraea sp. KM90. The sequence continues at coordinate 15,306 of NZ_JBQQCB010000028.1, forward strand.
GGACGCGGTGGTGCACCTCGCGTGGCTGTTCCAGCCGACCAGGGACCCCGCCACCACCTGGCGGGCAAACGTGCTGGGCAGCATGCGGGTCTTCCGCGCCGCCGCGGAGGCGGGGGTGCCCGCGCTGGTCCACGCCTCCTCGGTGGGGGCGTACTCGCCGGGGCCCAAGGACCGGCCGGTGGACGAGAGCTGGCCCACGCACGGCTGGCCGGGGGCCGCGTACGGGCGGGAGAAGGCGTACGTCGAGCGGGTGCTCGACGTCTTCGAGCACGATCACCCGAACATCCGGGTGGTGCGGATGCGACCCGGCTTCATCTTCCAGCGGGCGGCCGCGACCGAGCAGCGCAGGCTGTTCGCCGGGCCGTTCGTGCCGCGGCGGCTGATCAAGGCCGGGCGGATCCCGTTCGTGCCGGACATCCCCGGGCTGCGGATGCAGGTGCTGCACGCCGAGGACGCGGCCGAGGCGTACCGGCTGGCCGTCACCAAGCCCGTGCGGGGCGCGTTCAACATCGCCGCCGAGCCCGTGCTCGACCCGCACGACCTGGCCAGGATGCTCGGCGCCCGGACGGTGCCGGTCCCGCAGGGGCTGGCCAGGGCGGCCGTGTCCGCGGGCTGGCACCTGCGGCTCGTGCCCGCCGCGCCCGGCCTGCTGGACCTGGCGCTGCGGATTCCGGTCATGAAGACGGAGCGCGCCAGAGAGGTGCTCGGCTGGAAGCCGCGGCACACGTCGTTCGACGCCATGCGGGAGCTGTTCGACGGGTTGCGCGAGGGTGCCGGCATGGACACCGCGCCGCTGGCCCCGGACGGCGGCCCGATCGGCCGGGTACGCGAGCTCGCCGGCGGCATTGGCGGACGTCCGTAAAGAGCTGACTGTGTGTAAATTCCGGCTGTCGGGGAAAGGGAATCACCACGCGAGGTCCTGAAGCGTGGCCCTGCGTGTCGGAAAGACACGGAGGAGCACATGCGCACCTTGATGACCGAGAGGTTCACCCTCCAAGACATCACCAAGCTGCGCCATGCGGTGGCCGAGCAGTCCGCGAGCTGTGGCCTGCACGGTCCCCGGCTGGACGACTTCGTCCTGGCCGTGCACGAGAGCGTGGTCAACGCCGTGGAGCACGCGGGCGGGGCAGGGCGCTTCAAGCTGTGGACGGTCGACGGCGTCATCCGCGCCGAGACCAGCGACCGGGGCTCGGGCATTCCCCAGGAGTACGTCAACGGCGGCAAGCGGCCGTCCGACCATTCCTACACGGGCCGGGGCATCTACCTGATCCGCCGGTTGTGCGACGTGGCCGACTTCCGTACCGGGCCCGCCGGCACCACGGTCGTGCTCACCATGCGGTTACCGCGGGGCCCCGATCACCGGACCCACAGGAGCATGCGGCGCATCAGGGTCACGGCGTGCGGAGGACGCCTGTTCGGCCGCTTCACCGCCTGATCCCCGTGCCGTCCCGGGCCATCTGACCTGGCCGGGCGCCAGGTAGGCTCGAGGGGACGGAAAGGGATCACTACGTGAGCGGCGAAATGCTTTTCCCCGGGATCATCTCTCCGGTCCGGCGCATCGGGCGGCGTGAGTTCGATTTCGAGCGCCAGGTCGCCATCATGGCCATCGTCAACAGGACGCCCAACTCCTTCCACGACCAGGGCCGCACCTTCGAGCTCGACGGCGCGGTCGCGGCGGCGACGCGGGCCGTGGCGGCCGGGGCCGACTGGGTGGACATCGGCGGCTTCGCCTTCAGCGCCGCCCAGGCGCAGATCGGGGTGGCTGAGGAGATCGACCGCGTCGCCCCCGTCATCGCCCGGGTCAGGGCCGCCACCGACGCCGTGATCTCCGTCGACACCCACCGCCCCGAGGTGGCGAAGGCGGCCGTCGAGGCCGGCGCCGACGTCATCAACGACACCAACGGCCTGCGTGAGCCCGGCCTCGCCGAGGTCGCGGCGGAGACCGGGGTCGGCGTGGTGGTCACCCACAGCCTCGGCGGGCCCGGCCGCCGGGTCTTCCGGCCGAGCTATTCAGACGTCGTCTCCGAGGTGGCGGACTTCCTGCGGGAGCGGGTCTCGTTCGCGCTGAAGGCGGGGATCGCCCCCGACAAGATCATCATCGATCCGGGGCACGACCTGAACAAGAACACCTTCCACTCGCTCGAGCTGACGCGCCGGCTCGAGGAGATCACCTCGATCGGCTACCCGACGCTGGTGGCGCTGTCCAACAAGGACTTCATCGGGGAGACGATCGACCGCCCCCAGGGGGAGCGGAAGGAGGGGACGATCGCCGTCAACGTCGTCTCCGTCCTCAAGGGCGCACGCATCCTGCGCGTGCACGACGTGGCCGCGACGGTCGCGTCCGTGCGCATGACCGAGGCCGTGCTGGGCTGGCGCGGTCCGGTGGCACCCAGTCACAACCTCGCGTGAGGAGATCCGTACGTGACCGACCGCAAACCCGTCGGGCTTCCCTTCGAGACCTGGATCGACCGGCAGATCCGTGAGGCGGAGGAGCGGGGCGAGTTCGACGACCTGCCCGGCAAGGGCAAGCCGCTGCCGGGGCTCGATCGGCATCCCGACGAGATATGGTGGATCAAGCAGAAGGTCGAGAGCGAGGGGCTGTCGATGCCCCTGCCGCCCACGCTGGCGTTGCGCAAGGAGGCCGAGGAGGCGCTGGCCGCGGCGCGTGGGGCTCGCTCCGAGGCCGAGGCCCGGCGGATCGTCGAGGAGATCAACCACAGGATCCGGGAGGCGATCAGGACCGGGTTGTCGGGGCCGCCGCTGAACCTGATGCCCTTCGACGCCGACGAGATCGTGTCGGAGTGGCGGCGGGGGCGTTGACCCTGGGAAGGGGCCCGGGGGTGTGGCCCCCCGAGCCCCTTCCGGCAGCTGAGGGGCCCGGGTCAGGCGGGCCCCTCAGGCTGGTCGGGGGCCCGGGTCAGGCGGGTCCCCCGGCCGGCCGGGTCTTCAGTTGACGGGCGGGTAGGCGTTCTGCAGCAGCTCACGGAACTGGGCCGAGAACCACTGGCCGGACAGCGGGGCGTCGGCCTTGGCTCCTGACATGTTGTTGCCGTTGAGGCTGTTGCCGGTGTAGGTCGGGTCGCACATCCGGTCGAACTTCTTGCCCTCGTCGTTCGGGATGTCCCGGCTGGCGCCGTCGGACTCGCCCGGAGGCTTGATCCAGACGTAGGCGTCCAGGCCGGTGGCCGGGCTGGCCGTGGGCCGAGCGCCCAGGCCGGCGCCGCTCTGGTTGCACCAGTTGCCGGCGTGGATGCGCCGGTCGATGCGGGACTGGTTGACGAACTCGTCCACGTTGGTCGAGGTGCTCGGCCCGCTCGGGCGGGCGCTGCCGCCCCAGCCGTTGCGGGAGGTGTCGATCAGCATGCCGAGCCCCTGCCGGAAGCCCTTGCTGATGAGCGCGTTGCGCAGGGCTGTGGCGAAGCTCTGCTCGTCGACGTAGTAGTTCCAGTCCACCCACTTGGACTGCCTGACCGTGGTGCTGCCCACCATGGTGTTGATGGTGAAGTGCGGCTCGGTCGTGGCTGAGTAGTTGGCGGTGTTGACGATGAAGCCGTCCACGCTGTCCACCCCGGCGGTGGTGGCGGCGACGGTCTCGTAGAAGAGGTTCACGGACGGGTTGAAGTTCGAGTCCCAGCCGAGCCACGCGTGGTGGGCGGCGTCGATGTAGGTGTAGACGTTCGTGATGGCGTGCAGCTGGTTGAGCGCGTAGCGGACGCCGTCGCGGTAGCCGCCGGCGCCGTTGGCCTCGCGGCACTTCTCGAAGGAGTTGAGGTTGGTGACCAGGTTCGGCAGCGAGTCGGGCTCGATGATCGTGACGATGCGCAGGTTGGCGTAGGCCGAGTCGCGCATGATGGCCGCGATCGGGTCGATGTACTCGGTCTTGTAGCGGTTGAACCCGTCCTGCGCGATGAGCAGCTCGCCGTTGGAGGCCAGCGCCGAGCAGTCGCGGTTGGGCAGGTTGTAGATGACGACCTGGATCGTCAGCGGCGCGGAGCCGTTGGCGGCGTCCTGCCGGACGGCCTCGTCCAGGTGGGCGCGCAGGCCCATGGCCGAGGAGGAGCCGGCGATGGCCGCGATGCGGTCCATCCACACGGCCGTGGAGGTGTTGGCGACCGCCGAGCCGCCGGGCTCGGCCGCGGCCCTGGCGCTCCAGTTCGGGTTCACGTAGCCGGTGGCGCCCGCGTACGGGTTCTCGACGTGGGTCGGGTTGGTGCCGCCGTCGTCGTCGGCCTCGGTGGCGGTGACCGTACGCGAGGTCAGGCCGGTGGAGGCGACGGTGAAGGGGCGGCTGCCGTTGGCCGTGTCGGAGTCCTGGGCGGCGGCCAGGGTCACCGTCTGCGGGGTGCTCCAGTTGGCCGGGGTGAAGGTCAGGCTGGCCCCGGAGGAGACGGTGAGGTTGGTGTCACCGCTGCCGGCCGTCGTGGTGACGGTCACGTTCGAGGACGGCTGCGCGGCCAGGCGGACCGTGTAGGTGCCGGTCGAGCCCTCGGGCACGGTCACCGCGGGCGGCGACACGATGATCGACTGCTCCACTGTGGCGTCGTCGTCCACCTCGGTCGCGGTGACCGAGGCGCCGGTGACGCCGGTGCCGCCGACGCTGAAGGCGGCGGTGCCCGCGGCGGTGTCGGAGTCCTGGGCGGCGGCCAGGGTCACCGTCTGCGCGGTGCTCCAGTTGGACGGGGTGAAGGTGAGCGAGCTGCCCGAGCTGACGGTCAGGTCGGTGTCACCACTGGTCCGCGCGGTGGTGACGGTCACGTTCGAGGTGGGCGCGGAGGAGAGCCGGGCGGTGAAGGTGGCCGTGCCGCCCTCGTTGACCGCGACCGCGCTGGCCGAGGCCACCACGGACGGGGTGGTCGGGCCGGTGCCGCCGCAGGTGACCCCGTTCACGCTGAACGAGGTGGGGTTCGGGTTCGTGCCGGTCCAGGTCCCGTTGAACCCGATGTTGGTGGAGGCGCCGGTGGCCAGGGTGCCGTTCCACGGCATGTTCGTGGCCGTGACCCGGGTGCCCGACTGGGACCAGTTCGCACCCCAGCCGGTCGGCGTGTACCTCTGGCCGGTGGTCGGGAAGTCGAAGGCCAGCGACCACGACGTCAGGGGATCACCGGTGTTCTTCAGCGTGACGCTCGCGGTGAAACCGCCTGAGCCGGTGCCCCACTGGTTGGCGGTATAGGCCACGTCGCAGGTGACGGCGGCGTTCGCGGCCGTGCCCTGGCCGACGACGAGTCCTAAGGCCGCGACACTCGCGGCGGTCATGGTCACGGCCCATTTGCGGAGGCCGCGGTGGAGTCTCACGAGCGATCATCTCCAGTACTTAGGTGGCTGGGAGCGCTCCCATGGTGAGCCGCGCTCGGAGCCCTGTACAGAGGGCGGCCGTCGAGAAGGTGTCCGCCGCCCCGCATGCTCGTTGAATACCCCGGAACGGGGATGAAACTTTCATCCCTGGCAGCCTGGTGAGAGGAAACACGGGGGTTACCGAACCGCCATTCCGTTGACATACGCCGCCGGGCACCCACAATCCACTTTGGGAGCGCTCCCACACCCCTACTCCCATGGAGACCCCGTGAAGTACAGACCTTCATCCCTTTTGACGCGCTTATCGAGACGGCTGGCCGTGGCCACGACCCTCGTCCTCGTCGCGGGCACGACCACGGCCTTGGCAGCCGGTCCCGCCCAGGCGGCCGTGGCGTGTGACGTGACGTACGCGGCCAACCAGTGGGGCACCGGCTCGGGCGGTTTCACGGCGAACATCACGCTGAAGAACACCGGTGACCCCCTGACGTCCTGGTCGCTCGGCTTCGACTTCCCGACCACCGGACAGCGGTACACCCCGAGCGGCTGGGGTGCGAACTGGTCCCAGTCGGGCACCCGGGTCACGGCCACGAACATGCCGTGGAACGGCACCCTGGCCACCGGCGCCTCCACCAACATCGGCTTCAACGGCACGTGGACGGGCAGCAACCCGAGCCCGACCTCGTTCAGCGTGAACGGGGTCACCTGCGGCGGCCCCGGCACCGGCACCGCGCCCACCGTGTCGCTGACCTCGCCGACCGCCGGCCAGACGTTCACCGCCCCGGCCACCGTGCCGATCGCGGCGAACGCGGCCGACTCCGACGGCACCGTCGCCAAGGTCGACTTCTTCCAGGGCTCCACGCTGCTGGGCACCGACACCTCCTCGCCGTACAGCTACAGCTGGACGAACGTGGCGGCCGGCAGCTACTCGATCACGGCCAGGGCCACCGACAACGCCGGCCTGACCACGACCTCGTCGCCGGTCGGGATCACGGTCTCGCCGAACACCGGGCCGGCCCTCGTGGTCAGCCCGACCACGCTGTCCGTGCCCGAGGCGGGGACGGCGACCTTCGGCGTGAAGCTGTCGCAGGCTCCCTCGTCGAACGTGACGGTCACGACGGCCCGCGCCAGCGGTGACGCCGACGTCACGGTGTCGGCCGGCGCCAGCCTCACGTTCACCCCGTCGAACTGGAACACCGCGCAGAACGTCACGCTGGCCGCGGCCAACGACGGCGACACGACGAGCGGCTCTGCCGTGATCAGGGTGAGCGCCACCGGGTACACGCCGGTGGACGTCGCGGCCTCCGAGGCGGACGACGACGTCGGCGGCGACAACGAGTACGTCCAGCGCTTCGTCGAGCTCTACAACGAGCTGCACGACCCGGCCAACGGCTACTTCTCGCCCGAGGGCGTGCCGTACCACTCGGTCGAGACGTTCCTGGTCGAGGCGCCGGACCACGGGCACGAGACCACGTCCGAGGCCTACAGCTACTACCTGTGGCTGGAGGCGACCTACGGGCAGGTGACCGGCGACTGGACGAAGTTCAACAACGCGTGGGCCTCGATGGAGAAGTACATCATCCCGGCCACCGCCGACCAGCCGACGAACTCGTTCTACAACGCCTCGAAGCCCGCCACGTACGCGGCCGAGTACAACTCGATCAGCAGCTACCCGTCGCAGATCGACTCCGGCGTCAGCGTGGGCACCGACCCGATCGCCGGTGAGCTGCAGAGCGCGTACGGCACGCGCGACATCTACGGCATGCACTGGCTGCTCGACGTCGACAACACCTACGGCTTCGGCCGCTGCGGCGACGGCACCACCAGGCCCGCCTACATCAACACCTACCAGCGCGGCCCGGAGGAGTCGGTCTTCGAGACGATCCCGCAGCCGTCCTGCGACACCTTCACCCACGGCGGCACCAACGGCTACCTGGACCTGTTCATCAAGGACTCCTCGTACGCCAAGCAGTGGAAGTACACCAACGCCCCCGACGCCGACGCCCGCGCGGTGCAGGTGGCGTACTGGGCGCAGACCTGGGCCAAGGAGCAGGGCAAGGAGTCGCAGATCTCCGCGACGGTGGCCAAGGCCGCCAAGATGGGCGACTACCTGCGCTACGCGATGTACGACAAGTACTTCAAGCAGCCCGGCTGCACGAGCCCCTCGTGCCCGGCCGGCACCGGCAAGAACGCCTCCAACTACCTGCTGAGCTGGTATTACGCATGGGGCGGCGCGACCGACTCCAGCGCCGGTTGGGCCTGGCGCATCGGCTCCAGCCACAACCACTCCGGCTACCAGAACCCGTTCGCGGCCTGGGCGCTGGCCAACGTGGCCGAGCTCAAGCCGAAGAGCTCGACCGGTGCCGCCGACTGGAGCACCAGCATGACGCGCCAGCTGCAGTTCTACACGTGGCTGCAGTCGGCCGAGGGCGCCATCGCCGGTGGCGCGACCAACAGCTGGGAGGGCCACTACGCCACGCCGCCGGCGGGGCTGCCGAAGTTCCACGGCATGACCTACGACTGGCAGCCGGTCTACCACGACCCGCCGTCGAACCAGTGGTTCGGCTTCCAGGCGTGGACGATGGAGCGGGTCGCGGAGCTCTACTACGCCACCGGCAACGCCGACGCCAAGGCGCTGCTCGACAAGTGGGTGACGTGGGCGCTGGACAACACCACGATCGGCTCCGACGGCAGCTACCAGATCCCGTCCACGCTGCGCTGGACCGGTCAGCCGGCCGGCAACTTCAACGCGACGACGGGCATGCCGCCGGCCAACCCCGGCCTGCACGTGACCGTCGTGGACCACACGCAGGACGTGGGCGTCGCCGGCTCCTACGCCAAGGTGCTCATGTACTACGCGGCCAGGGCGAACCACGCCGAGGCGCGCGACACGGCCAAGGCGCTGCTCGACGGCGTCTGGGAGAACCGTGACGCCAAGGGCGTGTCGGTGCCGGAGACCAAGGCCGACTACAACCGCATCGACGACCCGGTGTACGTGCCCGCCGGCTGGACCGGCGAGATGCCGAACGGCGACACGATCAACTCCAGCTCGACCTTCATCTCGATCCGGTCCTTCTACCGGAACGACCCGGACTGGCCGAAGGTCGACGCCTTCCTGAAGGGGACGGGCCCGGCGCCCGTCTTCAACTACCACCGGTTCTGGGCGCAGGTGGACGTAGCCGTCGCCCTCGCCGAGTACGGGCGGCTCTTCCCGTGAAAAAGGCAACACTGATCGCCGTGGCGTCGCTGGTCCTGCCCCTGTTCGGGGCGGGGCCGGCGGCCCACGCCGCCGCTGCCGCACCCGCCTTCGCCTACGGCGAGGCGCTGCAGAAGTCGCTGTGGTTCTACGAGGCCCAGCAGTCGGGCGCGCTGCCCGACTGGAACCGCGTCTCCTGGCGCGGCGACTCGGGCCTGAACGACGGCAAGGACGTGGGCGTGGACCTCACGGGCGGCTGGTACGACGCGGGCGACCACGTCAAGTTCGGCTTCCCGATGGCGTTCTCGGCCACCATGCTGGCCTGGGGCGCGGTCGAGTACCGCGACGCCTACGCGGGCTCCGGCCAGCTCACCCACCTGCTCAACAATCTCAAGTTCGTCAACGACTACTTCATCAAGGCCCACCCGTCGCCGAACGTGCTCTACGGGCAGGTCGGCAACGGCGGAACGGACCACGCCTGGTGGGGCCCGGCCGAGGCGATGTCGATGGCGCGGCCCGCGTACAAGATCGACGCGTCATGCGGCGGGTCGGACCTGGCGGGGGAGACGGCGGCGGCGATGGCGGCATCGTCGATCGTCTTCCGCCCGACAAATCCGTCTTACGCCGACACGCTGGTGACGCACGCCAAGCAGCTCTACTCCTTCGCCGACACCGTCAGGAAGAAGTACAGCGAGTGCATCACCGACGCGTCGAGCTTCTACAACTCGTGGAGCGGCTTCAACGACGAGCTGGTGTGGGGCGCGATCTGGCTCTACCGGGCCACGAACGACGCCTCCTACCTGGCCAAGGCCGAGAGCGGCTACGCCAACCTGGGTACCGAACCCCAGACCAGCACCAAGTCGTACAAGTGGACGATCGCCTGGGACGACAAGTCGTACGGCGCGTACGTGCTGCTGCACAAGCTGACCGGCAAGCAGCAGTACCTGGACGACGCCAACCGCTGGCTCGACTGGTGGACGGTCGGCGTGAACGGGTCGCAGGTCAAGTACTCGCCGGGCGGGCAGGCCGTGCTCGACCGGTGGGGCTCGCTGCGATACGCGGCCAACACCTCGTTCGCGGCGCTGGTGCACAGTGACTCGATCACCGACGCCACGCGCAAGGCCCGCTACCACGACTTCGCGGTCCGGCAGATCAACTACGCGCTGGGCGACAACCCGCGCAACTCCTCGTACCTGATCGGGTTCGGCGCCAACCCGCCGAAGAACCCGCACCACCGCACGGCGCACGGCTCGTGGACCGACCAGATCACCAACCCCGAGCAGACCCGCCACACCCTGTACGGCGCGCTCGTCGGCGGCCCGCCCGACCCGAACGACGCCTACACCGACAAGCGCGACGACTACGTCATGAACGAGGTCGCCACCGACTACAACGCCGGCTTCACCAGCGCGGTGGCCAGGCTGTACAAGGAGTACGGCGGCGCCCCGGCGGCCGGCTTCCCCGCCGAGGAGACCCCGGACGGTCCGGAGATCTTCGTCGAGGCGGGCGTGAACGCCTCGGGGACCGGGTTCACCGAGATCAAGGCCATCGTCCGCAATCAGTCGGCCTGGCCCGCCAGGGTCCTGTCCGACGGCTCGTTCCGCTACTACTTCACCCTCGACGGCTCGACGACGGCCTCGCAGATCAGCGTGTCGTCGGCCTATACGCAGTGCAAGGCGCCGACGCTGCACCAGGCGAGCGGCAGCACGTACTACGTGAACATCGACTGCTCGGGCCAGGCCATCGCGCCCGCCGGGCAGTCGCAGCACCGCAGGGAGGTGCAGTTCAGGATCGCCAGCGCGGGCACGTGGGACCCGGCCAACGACTGGTCGTACCGGAACATCCCCACCACGCCCGGCACGACGCCGGTGCGCACCGGGAACATCACCCTCTACAGCGGCGCCACCAAGATCTGGGGTGACCCGCCGGGTCCGGAGGAAGTGGACACGACGGCGCCCAGCAAGCCGGGCAAGCCCGCGGTCTCCGCGATCGCGGGCTCCTCGGCGAGGCTGAGCTGGACCGCCTCCACCGACAACGTGGGCGTGACCGGTTACGACGTCTACCTGGGGTCCACCAAGGTAGGAACCGCCACGACCACGTCCTTCGACCTGAGCGGGCTCACCCCTGCCACGGCCTACACCGCCCACGTGGTGGCCAGGGACGCGGCAGGCAACACGTCGGCGCAGTCCGACGGCACGGCGTTCACCACGTCAGACACGGTGGACGGGACGCCGCCCAGCAAGCCCGGCAAGCCGACGGTGTCCGGGATCACCTCCTCGGCGGCGCGGGTGAGCTGGGCGGCGTCCACGGACAACGTGGGCGTGGCCGGATATGACGTCTACCTGGGGTCCACCAAGGCAGGCACGGCCACGACCACGTCGTTCGACCTGAGCGGCCTCACCCCCGCCACCGGCTACACGGTCACCGTGGTGGCGCGGGACGAGGCGGGCAACAGCTCGGCGGCCTCGGACGGCACCGCGTTCACCACCTCCGACGCCCCGGCCGGCGGGTGCACGGCCACCTACAAGGTGGTCAACACGTGGGGCGGCGCGTACCAGGCCGAGGTGACGGTGAAGAACGCCGGCACGTCGGCCACCAGCGCCTGGACGGTCACCTGGAACTCCCAGAACTCGATCACCCAGCTCTGGGGCGGCAAGCACACCGTGTCCGGCTCCACGGTCACGGTGAAGAACGAGGCGTGGAACGGCGCGCTCGCGCCGGGCGCCACCACCACGTTCGGCTTCATCGCCAACGGCGCCTCCACCGCTCCCGACCCGATCACCTGCACCCCCGCCTGATCCGAGACTCCGCCCCCGCCGCAGTAGCGGCGGGGGCGGCTCCATCGGCTCAGGGAAAGGCGGCACATGAGAGCGCTCCGCACCGCGCCGGACTTCGCCGGCACCACCTTCGGCCTCCTGGCCGGCCGGCGGGCCGGGAACACGTCGATCCCGTCCGGTTACACGTGCGCCAACCGAACTGCCCGGCAGCCGGGTGCGTATGAGGAGGTGAGGCCCTAACCAGCTATTCCTGCCCAACAAACCATCCCGCCCGGATGGGACGGACGCGGCCGAAACCTCCACTCGGCCGCGTCCGTTTTCTCCCCACCCGCTTCGGCCCCGCTCCCGCCGCCCGCCCGGCCTGCGGTCCCGCGCCACCGCGCCGCCGCCGCGCTCGCCGTGCCGCGCTGCTGCTTCGCCGGCCTGCTGCGCTGCTGGAAGCGTGGTTGCGAAAGGTCGCGCGCCACGACGCTGCCCGACTCCCGCCTTCGGCCGCGGCGCCGTGGCCGTCGGGCTCGCCGCGTGTCTGGCGTGCCGCTCTGGGCGTCCCCCGGTGTCGGGCGTCGCGTCAGCGCGTCGGCGGGCCCCTGAAGGCCGTGAGGAGGTCCGGCCAGGGGGCCGGGCCTCCTCACGGGTGGGGGCTATTTGGCGGTCGAGGTCGCCAGGGCGAAGCGTTCGCGGGCCGCCTCGATCGCCGTGTCGTCGGCGAACTCGGCGAACGCCTCCTCGTGATAGTGCCGGGGGATGAGCCGGCGGACCCGGTCCGGGTAGCCGGCTCCCGATTCGGGCACCCTGACCTGGGGCGGGATGCTGATCTTGACGGCGATCGGCCCCGAGGCGCGTACGGAGGCGGCCCAGTCCGGGCTCTCCCCCGTGATCGCGCACATGTGGCGGGCATACACCCACGTCACCTCCACGAGCGAGGTGGCGTTCCGGGGTTCGGTGCCGAAGGGTTCCACGGCGCACACGACGCGGGAGTCGAAGCTGTGCCCGTGGGCGTGGTGCTCGCCGGGCGAGGCCTGCTCGAGTATCAGGGTCACCTGGGCGGCGAGCTCCGCGTTGAGCTGGGAGGACGGCTGCCTGGCAGCGAAGAACGTCACCCCGGCCAGGGTCAGGCCGGCCAGGGTGACGATTGCCGCGACGAGCCCGCGACGCGTTTTGATCACGGGCTGGTGCAGGTCAGGGTCGGTGCGGGGCTCGGGATCGAGCCGGTGGCGTTGAATCCGAACGCGGTGGAGGCGTTCGGCGCGAGTTGCCCGTTGTACGTGGCGTTCTTGACCGTCACGTTGGGCGCTTGTGTGGACAGCACGCCGTTCCACGGTGAGCCGTCGAAGCTCTGGCCGCCGGCGTACGTCCACTTGACCGTCCAGCCGTTGATGGCGCTGGTGCTCGTGTTCTTCACGGTCACCTCACCCTGGAAGTGGCCGGCCCAGCCGGTGTCGGTGGCCTTCCACGTGGCGGTGCAGGCGCCCGTCGGAGCGGGGTCGGTCGGCGTGACGGTGGGGCTGGGGCCGGGGCTGCTGCCACCGGGGCCGACACCGGTCACCTGGCCGTTGCCGCCGTCGAAGACGACGTCGGAGCAGCTGTAGAAGTTCTCGTTGCTGTCCGAGCGGATCCAGTGCGTGAAGATGATGTGCCGGCCGCTCTTGCCGGACGGCAGCTGGGCGTTCCAGTAGTAGTAGTTGAGCCCGCCGGCGCCGCCGCTGGCGGGCGGGTTGGTGACGCTGCCGAACGGCTCGAGGTCGGACCACTTGAGCGGCCCGTTGGGGTTCCAGCCGTTCTTGGTGACGTAGTAGTTGAACGCGCCGGGGTGCTGCGCCCAGTTGCTGTGCCGCATCTGGATGGAGGCCCCGGAGGTCAAGTGGGTCAGCGGCCAGTCGGAGCGGACCGCGTTGTAGGCCGAGAAGTCGTAGGGCCCGCCGGTGCCGCCGCTGCAGATCTGCCCGTCGGGGATGAATCCGGTGGTCCGGCCCGCGCCGTCGGAGCGCAGCACCGCGAACCAGTTGTACAGGGGGGTCGCGCCGCTCTGGTTGACCGCGGCCGCGCATGCGGGGTTGTAGGGGAGGATCTGCCCGTTGTCCCGCAGGCCGTCCTGCCAGCACAGGAACGTACGGCTGCCCGGGAACATGGACACGCCGTGGGCCTGTGCCTGCGTGGGCACCATCAGAACACTTGTGATCAGGACCAGGACGGCGGTGAGTGCCGCCGACTTGAATAACTTCATGGGGATTCCCTTGCGCTGACGACAGAGGAAACCTGCCCACGACCTGCCCGCCCGGCGAGCGAATTGAATCACGCTTTTTCCGGATTCGACAACGATCGGTGAAACTTTCAGCCGATCTTGGTCACGGTTTCCCCTGGTGGGTGCCCCGCCCCTGCTCGCACGCGGGCACCGCTGCTTGCCGTACCGGACGGCCCCGGAGAGGGTGAACGCTGGGAGCGCTCCCACTACACTCCACTGTCAGAGAGGCGGGAGCAACACGCCATGAGGCACGCGCACATCCACCTGATCATCGGGGCGTTACTCGCCATGGGCCTGTTCGCCGCGCCGGCGCAGGCCGCTCCGGTGCTCTGCGAGAAGTACGGCTCGGCGAGCATCCAGAACGGCCGCTACATCGTGCAGAACAACGTCTGGGGCGCGAGCACCGCGCAGTGCGTCGACGTCAACCAGAACGGCGGCTTCACCGTCACGCAGGCGGCTCACAACAACTCCACGAGCGGCGCGCCGGCCGGCTACCCGTCGATCTACGCCGGCTGCCACTACGCCAACTGCACCACCGGCAGCAACCTGCCCATGCAGGCCAGCGCCGGCGGTTTCGCCGGGCTCCGGAGCAGCGTCAGCATGACGTACCCGAGCTCCGGCACCTACAACGCCTCCTACGACCTCTGGTTCGACCCCACGCCCCGCACCGACGGCCAGAACACCGGCGCCGAGCTGATGATCTGGCTCAACCGGCAGGGCTCGATCCAGCCGATCGGCTCCCAGGTCGGCACCGTGAACCTGGCCGGCGCGACCTGGCAGGTCTGGTACGGCAACATCGGCTGGAACGTGATCTCCTACGTGCGCACCTCGCCCGCAACCTCGCTGGACTTCACCATCGACACCTTCTACTCCGACGTGGTCAACCGCGGCTACGGCCAGCGGTCGTGGTACCTGACCAGCGTCCAGGCCGGGTTCGAGCCCTGGATCGGCGGCACCGGCCTGGCGGTCAACTCCTTCTCGTTCGGCTCGGGCGGCGGCACCACCGACCCGACCCCGCCGAGCACCCCCGGCACGCCGTCGGCCTCGAACGTCACCTCGTCCGGGGCCACCCTCACCTGGGCCGCCGCCACCGACAACGTGGGCGTGACCGGCTATGAGGTGCTGCGCGCGACCGGCGACACGTTCACCAGGGTCGGCACCAGCAGCACCACCTCCTACACCGACACCGGTCTGAGCCCCGCCACCACCTACCGCTACCGGATCAGGGCGAGAGACGCCGCGGGCAACCTCTCGCCCGAGTCCGCGACGGTCACGGTGACCACCCAGACCGGCGGGACCGGCGGCGGTTGCACGGCCACCGCCACCACCCAGACCGCCTGGAACAACGGCTACGTCATCCAGCCGGTCACCGTCACCAACCGGGGCACCTCGGCGCTCGACGGCTGGACGGTCACGTTCGCGCTGCCGTCCGGGCACACGATCACCGGCATGTGGAACGCGAGCTACACCGTCAGCGGCGGCACCGTCACGGTCCGGAACCTGTCGCACAACGGCCCGCTGGCGTCCGGCGCCACCACGTCGTTCGGCTACCAGGCGACGCGGCCGGCCGGGAACACGCAGGTACCCAGCGGCTACACCTGCGCATGAGGCTCGCGCGGGCATCGCTTTGCGAGGGGCCCAGCCCGCGCGCGGAGGGGTACGGCTGGTGCTGCCGTACCCCTCATCAATCTCAGTCGTGCCGCAGCGCCGCGTCGATGTCGTCCAGCCTGGCCTGCAGCTCGCTCAGGCAGGCAGGGGTGAGCCGGCCCTCCCGCATGCGGTCGGAGAGCTTCTGGCGCAGGCTCTCGGTCCTGGACTCCGCCGGGCCGTGCCGCGGCGCCACGGCGGTGTCCAGCACCTGCCGGAGGTCCAGCACGACGTCGGCGTCGGTCGCGCCGCACGGCGTCCTGGCCTCCAGCACGGTCCTGAAGCCGGCCGCGGCCTGCTCCACCGTGATCGTCGCGGACGGCGAGCTCTCGATCAGCCGCGCCGTCGGCCCCGGCGCCGGCTCGGCCACTCGCTGCTGCTGTTGCTGCTGCGGGGGCGGCCCCGTCTGCTGCTGGAACCAGAGCATGGCGGACAGGGCGATGGCCGCCGAGCCCGTCACGGTGAGGCCGCGCCGCACGTGCCGGCCCAGCGTCACCGTGCCGAGCGCGGAGGTCAGCGCGGAGACGATCTGCGCCGCCGTCGGCCGCTCCTCCGGCTCGTGCGCCAGGCAGCGCTGGCAGAGCGAGGCGACGGCGTTCGGCACGCCGGGGACGCGGGGAGGGGGCTCGGTGCGGTGAGCCGCCTCGATCTCCTCCCACGTGGTCTCCGGGTACGGCGTCCGCCCCGTGAGCATGGCGTGCATCAGCACGCCCAGGGCGTACACGTCGACCGCCGGATGGGTCGGCGCGCCGAGCAGCCGCTCGGGGGCGACGTAGGGAGGGGTGCCGCGATCGTCGTCGGGGTCGCCCGCCCAGGCCGCGATGCCGAAGTCGAGCAGCTTGGGCCCGTTGGCGGTGAGCAGCACGTTCTCCGCCGTGACGTCCCGGTGCACCAGGCCGCGGGCGTGCCCGGCCATCAGCACCCGCGCCAGCCGCAGCGCGATGGACGCCGCGTCCGGCCACGGCAGCGGGCCCTTCTCGATGCGCTCGGCCAGCGGCGTGCCGTCGAGCAGCGGCATCACGACGTAGGCCGCGACGCCGCCGCTCGTGGTGACGGTCTCGCCGTAGTCGTAGATCTCGATGGAGTCGGGATGGATGAAGCGCGCGGCGGCGCGGGCCTCGCTGCGTACGCTGACCCGATCTCCCGGGTCGGTGTGCAGCGAGGCCGTGAGCACCTTGACCGCGATCATCCGGTGCAGGGACTGGTCGAAGGCACGCCAGATGACCGACATGCCCCCGCGGGCCAGCGGGTCCAGCAACAGATACCGCCGGGCCAGCACGTCCCCAGGCTCAAGCCGACTCACGGATGACCAGTTCCGTGGGGAGTACGGGATCGATTCCCGCGGCCCCCGTCAGGAGCAGCCGGGTGGCGACGGTGGCGAGCTCCTCGACGGGCTGGCGGATGGTGGTCAGGGCCGGGACGGTGTGCCTGGCGACCGGGGCGTCGTCGAACCCGATCACCGCGACGTCCGCCGGCACCTTGCGTCCTGCCCTGCGCAGGGCCTGGATCGCGCCCGCCGCCATCAGGTCGGAGGCCACGAAGACCGCGTCCAGGCCGGGCGCGTGGCGTAACAGCCACTGCATCGCGTGCGTGCCCGACGCGGCGGTGAAGTCCCCGTAGGCCACGGGTACGTCGGGTGCGCCGGCCGCCTGCAAGGTGCGTATGAGGCCCTCCAACCTGTCACGGGCTCCGGGTAAGGACGGCGGGCCGCCGATGGCGGCGACGTTACGGCGGCCCGACAGCAGGAAGTGTTCGGCCGCCTGACGGCCGCCGTCGAGGTTGTCGACGTCGGCGAACGGGAGTTTGAGGTCGTGGGGCGGGCGGCCGATGTTGCGCACCGGTATGCCCGAGGTGGATAACTTGATCGCCAGGGGATGACGCTCTCTTGCGCCCACGATGAGCACCGCGCCGGACAGGGCGGGCAGCGTGGATGAGGTGGGGGTGACGGTGGTCACCATGAGGTGGGTGCCGTGCTCGTTTATCACGGCGCCCGCGGCGGACAGGAGCCTGGCGTAGTAGGGCTCGGAGAAGAGCCGGGGAAGGTGGTCACAGATCACCGCTGTGACTCCGTCGGCCATGGTTTTCGCGGCCGTTCCCCGGGGTGCGCGTTGTCGGACGTATCCCATGCGGGACACGGCGTCGTAGACTTGGCGGCGGGTCGAGGTACTGACCCGCACCGAGCCTGTGAGGACTCGAGATGCGGTCGCGGGGGAAACCCCTGCAGCGGCCGCCACCTGTGCCAGTGTGGGCTGCTCGGTCATGGAGCACCTCGCGGAAAGATCCTGGGAGCGCTCCCACGTTACCAATGTTTCGCCGCTGTTAATAGGGCCTTTGCAGGGAGTGCGTCCCACTGTGCGGACGCACTCCGAATTTGCTCAGCTAGAGGCGCTGGTAACCGGCAGAGGTTTCTGTGTCGGGTGTGGATCACGGCATATTTACGTGTCCGATTTGTCTTATCCGACAATCAGGAAACCCCTCCTACCCGTGATCATTCTCCGAACTCGGCCAGATCCCCTTCGTCGATCAAGCCTTCCTGGTCCTCGTCCGGCTCCGGCTGGACCACCGGCCGGCAACCCGAGCCGCAGCCGCCGAAGCGGGAGGTGTTCACCGGGGTGAAGTCGGTCGCCGGGGTGCCCTTCAGGGCGGCGATCATGGTGTCCTTCCAGATCGGCCCGGGGATCGAGGCGCCGAAGACCGAGGCGTAGTAGCGGCCGCCGATGGTGATGTTGTTGAGCTTGTAGTCCTGGGAGCCGCGCGGGTCGCCGATGCTGACCGCCCCCGCCAGGTCCGGGGTGAACCCGGCGAACCAGGCGGTGGCCTGCGCGTCCGTGGTGCCGGTCTTGCCCGCCGCCGGACGGCCGATGCCGCCGACGCCGCGCATGGTTCCCTTGGTGAACACGCCGGACAGGATGTCCGCCGCGGCGTCCGCGACCTCGGGGTCGAGGGCCTGCTTGCACTTCGGGTTGTAGGTCTTCACCTTGCCGAAGCGGTCGGTGATCTTGGTGATCGCCATGGGCGCGCAGTACTTGCCGCGCGCGCCGATGGCCGCGTACGCGTTGGCGACGGTCACCGGGTCCATCTCGTTGGTGCCGAGCGTGAACGTCTCGTACTCCGTAAGCGCCAGGCCGTCGGAGCGCTTGATCCCCAGCGACTTGGCCGTCTGGATGGTGTCACACAGGCCGACCTTCTGCTCCAGCATCATGAAGAAGGTGTTCACCGAGCCCCAGGTGCCGGTGGCCAGCGACTTGAAGCCGCCGCCGCCCTCGTCGTTGGTGACGGTGTGGCTGGGGTCGCCGATGTTCTCGCCCTTGCAGTTCTTGAACGTGGAGTAGTAGGGGGCGCGGTAGCCGCTGCCGACGCTGAACCCGTCGTTGATCTTCATACCCTCCTTGAGGGCGGTGATCAGGGTGAACGTCTTGAACGTCGAGCCCGCCTGGAAGCCGACGCCGCCGCCGTGCACGGCGTCCGCCACCACGTTGTACGACATCTCCTTCTTGCGCTTGTTGTTGCCGTACTTGCGGCTGGCGGCCATCGCCTTGATCGCGCCCGTGCCCGGCTCCACCAGGGCCTCGGAGGCGACCGGGTTGTCCGAGGCGAACACGTGCTTCCTGATCGCCGCGTCGGCGGCCTTCTGCATCCTCGGGTCCAGCGTGGTCTGGATCGTCAGGCCGCCCCGGTTGAGGAACTGGCTCCTGGCCTTGGCCGTCTTGCCGAAGACCGGGTTGCTGAGCACCTCGTTGCGTACGTACATGCAGAAGTACGGGTAGTCGCTGGCCCCGCAGCCGCCCGGGATGTCGATGCCCTTGTAACCGAGCTTCTTGGCCTTGGCCTCGGCGGCCTGCTCGGGCGTGATCTTCTTCAGCTCGGCCATCCGGTCGAGCACCACGTTGCGCCGCGCCAGCAGGGCCTTCTGCTGCGCCTTGCCCAGGTTCGGGTCCGTCGAGTTGGGGTCCTGCACGGCGCCGGCCAGCGTCGCGGCCTGCACCAGCGTCAGCTCCGACGCGCTCACCCCGAAGAAGCGCTTGGCCGCCGCCTCCACCCCGTTGGCGCCGGCGCCGAAGTAGGCGATGTTGAGGTACTTCTCCAGGATCTCGTCCTTGGTGTACTTGTTCTCCACCGCCATCGCGTAGCGCAGCTCCTTGAGCTTGCGCGCGTAGCTGGCCTCCAGGGCCGCGTTCCGCTCCTTGTCGGTGGTGGCCGAGTTGAGCAGCACCTGCTTGACGTACTGCTGGGTGATGGACGAGCCGCCCTGGGCGATGCCGCCCGAGGTGAAGTTCTTGGCCAGGGCCCGGATCGTGCCCTCGATGTCGATCGCGCCGTGCTCGTAGAAGCGGAAGTCCTCGATGGAGATGATGGCCGTCTTCATGATGTCGGCCACCTGGTCGAGCGCGATGCTCTCGCGGTACTCCTCCCAGAAGTAGGCGATCTCGTTGCCCTTGGCGTCCAGCACGGTCGTCCGCTCGGCCAGCGGGGGCTCCTTGAGCTCCTCGGGTTTGATGCCGAGATCCTCCGATGCCGAGACGAACATCGCTCCGGTACCCCCGACCGCGGGCAGCGCGATGGCGGCGGCCACGACGCCGGCCGCCGCCGCGGCCGCCGTCAGGCGTGCGACACTCGACAAACGGGAACCCATAACGGTAAACCCTCCCCCTCGTGGCATTTAGGGTGCATCCTAAACCCGGGCATGACGTGCTCCATGTAAAACCTTGGACGCCTTCCGCGGCTCGATTGTTCGGCCGTACGCGGGGTTTTTCGCCGGATTCAGGCGCAAACCAGGGGTTCGGGCATCTTGGGGCTCCTGCGCTGGCTGTGACGGGAGACTTTAGTTTCTGCCAGCCGGCGGCAAAGAAGCGTGTTGGCGGCGGGGCGGCCCGGCCGCGATCTGGCAACGTCTACCAGGGCATTTCTTCCTGGCCTTGGTGGAGGGGCTTATGCGTCGCGTCGGGGATGGCGAGCACGTGGATCGTCTGCTCGCCGCTGCCAGGAGTTGTTGGGGCGAGCCCGCCGGCGGCGACGGATGCGTCGTGGCGGAGGCGTACGACGAGGACCTGCGGGTCGTGGTGCGTACGCTGCTGGTGGCCAGGGCGGTCTGCGGCCTGCTCTCCGCGCGGCTGGTCGCGCTGACCGCGCCGGAGTGGCGGCGGCTGGCCGAGGCGTTCGGCGCCGCGGGGGACATCCGGCCCGACGTGCCGCCCCGCGCGCTGGTCACGAGCCGGCCGGACCGCGCCGTGCGCAGGGACGTCCCCGTCGTGCACGTGCACGGCACGGGGTCGCTGAAGGCGTACGCGCTGTTCCCCGACCAGGGCTCGTGCTCGATCGAGGACGAGCTGCCCGCCCGGGTCGGCGCGTTCTTCGAGCGGCAGGTCTGGCCGCACAGGGAGCTGATCAGGCCCGGCGCGGAGCGGGTGGCCTGGCGGGCGAAGAGCGGCTACCAGGTCCGTACGGACACCGAGCGCCGCCAGCTCCGCTACTACGGCTGCGCCCGGCTGGGCCTCGACCCCGACCGGCCCACCATCGTCGTGTTCGGCCACGCGCCGGATCGCGACGCGGAGCTGTTCGGGACGACGGCGGAGTTCGCCGCCGCCGACGAGTCCGCGAACTGGCTGTTCCTCGACCCCGCCCCCGTCGCCGGCCATCCCCGCATCAGGGGCGTGACCGGCGGGCTGTCCGCCAACCTCCTGTGGAGCATGGCGGACGTGGGCGTCACGTTCGAGGACAGCGATCTGCCCGCCTTCGGCATCCCCGTCATCCAGGCCGGCTGGTCGGAGGGCGCCGCCTGCGGGGCCACCCACGTCCCGGGCTCGCCGTCCGAGCACCGGCTGCTGCTCGGGGAGGCCGTCGCCAGGCACGCCAAGGGCGAGTCCCTCCTCGGGCCCGAGCAGCGCGAGCGCGCCCGGCTGTGGCTCTGGTTGCGCCGTTGCGGCGCCGACGTGCCCAGCCAGCTCGTGCCCCACTGGGAGCACGGCGACGACTACGCCCAGGCGCTCGCCGTCAACCTGCGGCACGTCGAGCACGACGGCGACCCCCTCTACGGTGCGGTCGCCCGCATGTGGGAACGGCGCGAACCCGTCCTCACCCGATTCGACTTCCACGACCCGATTGGGCTGGCCACCACACTCACCCCCTCGAGGAGCACCAGATGAGCAGCTCAGGATCCGCCACCGACCTGGACCAGGTGATCCTTCCCGCCATCCCGCCCGTACACCTGACCAGCGGCAAGGCCGCTCCTTTGCAGGTGACCGACCGGTTGCACCGCGGCCGCCAGATCCTCGGCAGGTTCGAGACCTCAGGGCTGGCCGGCTTCAAGGTGTCGGCGCAGGGGCGGCCGCTGCGGGTGCAGGTGGCGCTGTCCACCGACGAACGGTCGGTGAGCGGCTGGCACGAGGGACGTACCGAGCCGGCGAGCACGCTGCCGCGGTTCGTCCAGATCCGCTCCCAGGGGCGGCTGCGCCAGTGCGTGCTGCTGCGCGGCCGGAAGTCGCACGCCCGGGTGGCCTTCGACCTGTCGCCGGAGGAGATCCCCGACGACGGCCTGATCTGCATCGAGGCGCTGGACATCACCGAGGGCGACGGCGTCAGCGAGGAGGTGCGCCGGGCCGTGTCGGGCCGCGTCGCCGAGGACGGCGTGGCGGGGGTGCGGCTGGACAAGGTCGTGTTCGAGGAGCCGCCGCCGGTGGACTACGATCCCGACACGCTCGACGGGTCGCGGTGCGAGCTCTACTCGCTGATCAGCGCGGGCGGGCTGGCCAACCTCAACAGGCAGGGCGTACGCGCGCTGCGCTCGGGCATGTTCGTGGTCAACCCCGTGCTCAAGGACCGGTTCGGGTCCAGCGGCCTGATCACGCTCCGGCTCGGCACCAAGGCGGAGGCGGTGAGCGTGATCCCCGCGACGTGGCGGCGGGTCAACAGCGAGCTGCGCTGGCTGCGCCACGCCACCAGGAAGCTGCTGAACTCTGCGGCGCCGTCCGTGGAGCGGGTGCTCAGCGTCAGGGACGGGGACGCGGGGGCGCCGGAGCAGAACGTGCGCGGCAACATCACCGAGCTGGTGCTGCCCAGCCCGTCGAACTCGCCGCTGCTGGTGGTCCTGGCTCCGTGCCCGGACGCCGTACCGACCCTGGAGTCCGGCACCCAGCACTAGCCTCACCGTCCGCCACTCGCCTCCGGCCGGCCACCACCGGCCGCACTCACTCCCTTCGGCCAGGGCGCGTGGGCCTCCCTCCAGGGGACCCGCGCCTCCCTCCAGGACCCGCGCCTTCCTCCCGGCGATCCGCGCCGAGGACGGACGTCGGCACCGGGTGCTACGGGCGCGAATAGTTTTCGCTCGAATAAGATGCGGGTTCATGGGCGACGCTATCGACGGGATCCTCGAGCAGTGGCGGCGCGAGCGGCCCGATCTCGACCTGTCGGCCATGGACGTCTTCGGCCGGCTCGCCCAGGCCATGCGGCTCATGGTGCCGCAGGTGGACCGGGTCTTCACCAAGCGCGGGCTCCGGCAGGGCGAGTTCGACGTGCTGGCGGCGCTGCGCCGGGCCGGGGCGCCGTACACGATGATCCCCTCCGAGCTCTCGGAGGTGCTGATGATGTCGCGGGCCGGCATGACCAACCGGCTCGACCGGCTGGAGGCCGCCGGGCTGGTCGAGCGCAATTTGGACCCCGCCGACCGGCGCAGTTTCCGCGTCCGGCTGACCGAGGAGGGCCTGCGGATCGTCGACGACGCGCTCACCGAACACGCCGCGAACCTGGCCCGCCTGGCCTCGCCCCTCACCCGCGAGGACATGGAGACGCTCACCGTGCTCATGCGCAAGCTGGTCAGCGGTCCTCTCGGTAATCGGGGGGACGGCGGGGCCCAATAGGTCCGGAAAAATAGCGATCACCTGTGATAACGCCGCTCACTGGGCAGTTTGTCTGTGTGGGCAGAAGCGGTTTGCGCATCGAGACGACCCGGCATCTCCATTGCACGGTCATGCGCGCCAGCGGCGTGCTCGATCACGACGGCAGGGTCCGCTTCAGCGCTCGCATCAACGCCGTGTGGAACTGGTCGGCGGGACCTGTTCTGGTGCTGGACCTGGCCGACCTCGACTTCTACGACTCGTCGGTCATCGGGGTGCTGGCGATGGCGATGCAGCGGATGGAGGAGGAGGGCGACGGCCGGATCATCCTGGTGCGGCCCTCCGACCACCTGCTCTCGGTGTTGCGGCTGACGGATCTGCTGTCGCACGTGGAGTTGCGTGACAGCGTCGAGGAGACGGTGGCGGAGCTGATGCTGCGGTCGGGAGGACGCTCCCCTGAGCCCACCACCGCGATCCTGCGCGGCCCGCCGAGAGACGCGGCCTGAGCCCTGAGCTTGAGCTCTGAGCCGGTCTCGACCCCCGCCCGCACCCTCGCTGCCCGCCGTTCACAGCCGCCTTCTTGCAGCCCGCCTTTCTCAAGGCCCGCCTTCTCGCAGCCCGCCTTCCTTCGGGCCCGCCTGCTTACAGCCCGTACGCCTCCAGCAGCCGCAGCCACACCTCGCTCACCGTCGGGAACGACGGCACCGCGTGCCAGAGCCGGTCGAGCGGCACCTCGGCGGTCACCGCGATCGTGGCGGCGTGCAGCAACTCGGCCGCGCCCGGCCCGACGAAGGTGACGCCGAGCAGCACCTTCCTGTCCTCGTCCACGACGGCCTTGGCCCGGCCGCGGTAGCCGTCGCCCAGCAGGTAGGCCCCGGTGACCGCGCCCATGTCGTAGTCCACCGCGCGGACCCGGAAGCCGTCCGCGCGAGCCGCCTCCTCGGTCCGGCCCACGGCGCAGATCTGCGGGTCGGTGAAGACGACCTGGGGCGCCCCGTAGCCGTCGGCCAGGTCCCGCATCGCGGGGAGCTCGTCGCCCCGCGCGCGGGCGGCGATCACGTCGCCGCAGATCCTGGCCTGGTACTTGCCCATGTGGGTCAGGAGCACCCGCCCGTTGATGTCGCCCACGGCGTACAGCCAGCCGTCGGGGACCCCGGTGGCCCGCATGCTGTCGTCCACCTTGACGGGCGCGTCGTCGGGCAGGCCCACCGTGTCGAGGCCCAGGTCGCGGGTGGCGACGTGGCGGCCGGTGGCCACCAGCAGCTCGTCGGCCTCCAGCGGCGGGCCCTCGGCCAGGTGCACGGTCGCCTTCCCGCCGGGCTCGGGGCGTTCGACCCTGACCATGTCGGCGTGGAAGCGTACGTCGATGCCGTCCTCGGCGAACGACTCGGCGAGCATCTCCCCGGCGAACGGCTCCATGCGGTTCAGCAACTGGCCACCGCGTACCAGCACGGTGGTCTGCCGGGCGCCCAGACCGTGCATGGCCTGCGCCATCTCGCAGGCGACCACGCCGCCGCCGAGCACGACCAGCCGCTCGGGGATCGAGCTCGTCGCCGTCACCTCGTGGCTGGTCCAGGGCTTCGCCTCGGCCAGGCCGGGCACGGGCGGCACGACCGCGGTGCTGCCGGTGGCCAGCACGACGGCCTGGCGGGCGGTCAGCACGCGCTCGCCGCCGTCCTCCGTGGTGACGCGTACGCGCTTGGGGCCGTCCAGGCGGCCGCGGCCGCGTACGAACTCGGCGGGCACACTCTCGACCCAGCGCACCTGGCCGGCGTCGCTGTAGTTGGACACGGCCTCGTCGCGCCGGGCCAGCACGGCGGCCACGTCGATCTCCCCGAGCTTGAGCCCGGGAACCCGGCGTACCTCGCCGGCCAGGTCGATCGGCCGCAGCAACGCCTTGCTCGGCACGCACGCCCAGTAGGAGCACTCGCCGCCGGCCAGCCGCTCCTCGACGATCGCCGCCGTCAACCCACCCCGCACGGCCCTGTCCACGACGTTCTCACCGGCGGGACCCGCACCGATCACGATGACGTCGAATTCGTCAGCCACCCCAGCCTCCACATGTGCTCGCTCGGCTACGTTGAAATGGTTTCACGACAGGTCGGCGGCCTATCACGCCGGGCCGGAAAACCTGCCGAACCCCGGTGCAGCGGACGACTGCCGGCGTCGGCCGTGAGAGTCCTTTCATCTCGACCTCATCGTGGTCCAACGGCCGCCCGACACCCTGAAACCACCCGCGGAAGTCACCGCGGGACACCATCCAGGAGGGTTTCCATGGGTCAGGCATTACGGCGACTGCTGCTCGCCATCACGATCACACTCCTGCCGGCTGCCGTCGGCGTCATCCTCACCACAACAGCCGCCCAGGCGGCGACCGCCCCGACGAGCATCCACGTCACCACCTCGGCCGACGACGACGACGATGAGGACGACGGGGACGATGGAGACGGTGACGACGACGGTGGTGCGCCGCGTGGTGGCGTGGACACCGGTGTCGGCGGGGTGGCGTCGCGCGATGACGACGATGACGACGACGGCGCCCCTCGCGGTGGCGTCGACACGGGCGTCGGTGGGGCGGTGTCGCGGGACGACGACGATGACGATGATGGTGCGCCGCGTGGTGGCGTGGACACCGGTGTCGGCGGGGCGGCGTCGCGCGATGACGACGATGATGACGACGGCGCCCCTCGCGGTGGCGTGGACACCGGCATGGGCGGGACCGCCAGCGGTGGGACCGCCAGCGATGGGACCGTCGGCGGTGGGACTGCCACTGGTGGGTCTGACGGAAGCGGGTCCTCAAGCGGTGAGCTCACTGTGCGTGAGGCCGCGGGGAGCAGTGCGACCGACGAGGGCGGGGCGGTGCCGCTGGTGCCGCTGAGCTTGGCGGGCGCCGGGCTGTTCGCGGTGGGCGCTTACTGGCTGCGGCGCACCTTCTTCGCGAGGGGCTGACCATGCGCGCGCTCCTGGCTGCCACCGCGTGCGCCCTGCTCGCGACCAGCGCCTGCACCACCGGAAACGCTTTCGGCGGCGGCCCTCACCACGGGACCGTCGAGACCAGCGACGGGGTGCGGCCTGCGGTTGGTGGCAGCGGGGGTGGGGCCAACGCACGGACGACCAACGGGGCTGGCGAGGGGTCGGCGCTGAGCGTAGGGAGTCGTAGAGGTGGGTCCGGGGACGTGGCCCAGCCCGTACGGTTGCGCATCCCGGCCATCAACGTCTCCACCCGGGTGATCCCGCTGCGGCTCGATGCCGAGGGCCGTCTGATCGCCCCCACCAGGTTCGACCGGGTGGGCTGGAACAAGGCGGGGCCCGAGCCGGGCGAGAAGGGGGTCGCCGTGATCGCCGGTCACGTCGACTCCAAGACCGGACCGGCCGTGTTCTACCGCCTGTCCCAGCTGCGCAAGGGTGACCGCGTCCACGTCGATCGGGCCGACGGCAGCACGGCCACCTTCGTGGTCGGCCGCCTGGCCCGCTACGCCAAGGACCGCATCCCGAACAATGAGGTCTACGGTTCGGGCAGGGGCCGTGCCCAGCTCAGGCTGATCACCTGCGGTGGGACGTTCGACCGTGCACGCGGCAGCTACCGCGACAACGTGATCGTGTTCGCCGGCTGAAGCGGCTGAAGCGGCTGAAGCGGGTGAAGCGGGTGAAGCGGGTGAACCGGGTGATCCGGCTGTTGGCCGGGGCCCTGCCGCCGTAGGGCGGTGGTGCTGTGGGCCCGGGGCCTGCCGATGCGGGGTCGGCACCCTGGGTCCTGTCACCGTTGAGGCGGGGCCCGGGGTGCCGTCGTGGGGTCGGTGCCCCGGTCCCTCAGGGGCTTACCGGTGCGGGCCGGCACCCCGCGATCCGGTCATCCGTTGAGCTGGGACCCCAGGACGCTGCCGCCGTGGAGGCGACTCCACGGCGGCAGGGGCGTGTCTGCGGGTGGGCTCAGGAGGCGGCTGGTTCGTTGTCGGTCCAGCCGGACTTCACATCCGTGGTCCACGTCTTGGCGTTCAGCTGCTTGCCGTTGTGGATGGTGTCGAGCTCCGTCCCCACCAGCAGCAGGTCCCTTGTGTCGATGATCCGGGCGTGCCGGGCCTTGGTGTTGGAGCGCTCCGAGTGCTCGGTGACCTTCTTGCGGCCCTTGCCCGCGTCGGTGACGGTCGCGCCGGGCATCTGGGACAGCAGCTGGTACGCGGCCATTCGTACGGCCTTGGGGGCGGGCAGGCGGTGCATCAAGTCTGCGTACGCGGACGGGAGGTCAGTGTTCGGGTCGATCGGAGGTTCGCCCGGGGTGCTGTAGAGCTTCTGCAGCCAGGTCTTCAACTCCTTCGGGTCCGTGGGGGCTGCCTGCAGCTCCTCGAACGTCAATCGGGTGTATCCCAGGAACCAGCCGTGCGGCGGCCTGGGCGGGATCACGCGGCCCTTCTGCGGCTCCATCGACAGCTCCAGCAGCATGCCTTCGGTGCGGTAGCTCCACTTCTTGGGTGATCCGTCCCGCTTCCATGCGGCTCGGTCGGCGGCGGACTTGGGTGTCGCGCCCAGCCGCCGGAAGGTCGTCCACGCCCGGCCGTCGCGCAAGGTCCAGGTCTCGCTGAGCCGCCGCTCCACCAGCCAGTACTTGTTGTCGCCCCGGCCGACCTGGCGGGGGTGGGTCATGACCTGCAGGGTTCTGGTGCGCCAGTACTTGCCCTCGGCGACCGCCTCCCGTGTCCCGACGCCGGTCCGGCCGGTGGCGTCGGCGGACGTCGTGTGGCTCGCGCCAGTGAGGGCGGTAGCGGCAGTCATGTGGCCGGCAGCAGTGAGGGTGGCGTCGGCTGTCGTGTGTCCGGCGGCAGTGACGGCGGTAGCGGCTGTCGTGTGTCCGGCGGCAGTGAGGGTGGTGGCGGCAGTTGTGTGGGTTGCGGCGGTGAGGGTGGTGCTGGGCGGTGTGCGGGTCTCGGCCGTCCGGGCCGTGGTGGCTGGTGCGTGGTGGCCGGACGTCAGGACGGTGGTCGGGTGGGCCTGCGGTTGGAGCGTGTGGGCGGCGGGTGACGGGGCCGCGAGTGCCGCTGTGGTCAGGGCCGTGGTCAGTAGGGTTCGCATGAAGGTCTCTCTTGGTCAGTCGCGCGGCTGCGGGTTGGGGAAGTCGGGCTTCTGGTCGGTCCACACGCTCTGCTCGATCGCCACGAACGACATCAGCTCCCCCGTGTCCGGTGTGAGCGTCTCGACGGCCAGTGGCTCGCCGGTCGCCGAGTCGACGATCAGCCGGGTCTGCACCTGCCGGCCCGACCGCGTGTGGCTGGGCTGGCGGTAGAGGACGGCCTGTCCGGTCCGGCCGAGCTGGTCGGTCGCCGGTCCCTGGGCGATCACCCCGGGCAGCGAGGCCATGAGCCGGTAGGCCGCGGCCCGGACCTCGGACGGGACGGGGACGTACGCGATCAGGCTCTGCAGGTTGTGCAGCAGGCCCTCCATGTCGCCGGAGGAGGGCTCCATCAGGGCGCGCAGCCCTTCCGGGGTGGCGGGGAGCTGGTCCATGTCGGCCAGCGTCTTGCCGGTGAAGAGCAGGCGCCACTCCACGTCCCGCGACTCGTACGACTCGGGCTCCCCGGGCGCGGCCTCGACGTCGAACGGGTTGCCGGCCAGGTCGGAGGGGTTGACGGTCCTGTAGGCCCAGGACGACGGCGAGCCGGCGGCGCGCCAGGCGGCCTCGTCCCGCGGCGTGGCGGGCTTGGCCCCGAGGTAGCGCTGCACGATCCAGTGGGGGTTGGTCACCTCGCCGGCCTGGATCCAGGTCTCCTCGGCGGTGGCCGTCTGGATGACGTACCGGCCGGTGGGGTCGTGGAAGCGGGCGCCTCTGACCAGCTTGTTGCCCCACCAGGAGCCCTCCGCGGGCCGCTTGGC
The DNA here is from genome assembly GCF_052246675.1 of Nonomuraea sp. KM90. Taxonomy (NCBI): domain Bacteria; kingdom Bacillati; phylum Actinomycetota; class Actinomycetes; order Streptosporangiales; family Streptosporangiaceae; genus Nonomuraea; species Nonomuraea sp. KM90. The sequence goes on from NZ_JBQQCB010000028.1 coordinate 44,151, forward strand.
GACGGAGGTGGCGGCGGCCAGCAGGATCTGCCGCGCCGAGGGTGGCGCGACCGGTTCGGGGGCCGCGACCGTGGAGGCGATCATGACGGCCGCCGTGGCCGCTCCGGCCAGTCCCAGGCCGAACGTGGTCCAGCGAGCCGCGCGGATCCTCGCCTTCGGCGGCCGCTCCGCGGCGATCTCCCGGAGGAGCCTGGCCCGCCCCAGGGCGACCGTCTCCGTGGTGGGCCCCGGCACGGCGAGCTGCTCCCGCACCGCGGACAGGTCATCCATCTGCGTCTCCGATCATGGGATTGACGTCGCCGAGCGCGGCTCTGACCCGCTTGCGCGCCCGGTTGAGGCGGGAGCCGACGGTGCCCGGCGGGATGCCCAGCGACTCGGCCACCTCCTCGTAGCTCAGTCCGGCCACGGCCACGAGCAGCAGCACGTCCCTGTCGCCCGGGGAGAGCGCGGCCAGCGCCCCGGCGAGCGGCCCCCGCACGCTCGCCGCGTCCACCCGGCTCGGCACCCGGTCCTCGGGGCCCGCCTCGACCGGGTCGGCCGGCCGCGCGCGGCGGAACGCCGCCAGCATCCTGGTCACGCCCCTGCGGTGGCCGGCGACGAGCTTGGTCGCGATGCCGTACAGCCACGGCCGTACGGCCCCGAGCCCGGCGTCGTACGTGTGCCGCTTGCGGAAGGCGATCAGGAACGTCTCCGCGGCGAGGTCGTCGGCGGCCTCGGTGCGCAGCCTGGCGGCGAGGTAGCGGTAGATCTCCTCGAAGTAGCGGTCGTAGAGGATCGCGAACCGCTCCGGCCGGCGTAACGACTCGCTCATCACGCTCGCGTCGTCGGCCTGTCTGGGTGGATCGTCCACCTCTGGAGGGGCGGTCATGCGGGCGTCCCTTCTGTCGTTTACACCGCTACTCCACCGCTCGCCTCATTTGTCTTCACGTACGGCTGGCGTCGAAGTCCGTTAACCCGGGAGCCGTAGCGTGCTCGCATGGCGGATCGTTACCCGACGTCGGTCCCGTACCGGCAGCAGACGGACGGCTACCACACCTACCGGATCCCGGCGGCCGTGGTGACCACGACCGGTACGGTGCTGGCCTTCGCCGAGGGGCGGCGCGGCTCGGCCTCCGACTCCGGCCACATCGACCTGGTGCTCAGGCGGTCCACGGACGGCGGGCAGACGTGGGGCGGCCTTCAGGTGGTGGCCACGGAGCCGCGCCGGGGCACGGCCGGCAACCCGGCACCCGTCGTGCTGGACGACGGCCGGATCGTGCTGGTCTTCGTCCGGCAGGGCCCTTCGGCGACCGAGGAGAAGATCAGGCGCGGCCAGGTGGCGGCGGCCGACGGGCGGCGGGTGTTCGTACAGGTCAGCGAGGACGACGGCGTCACGTGGTCGGAGCCGCGCGAGATCACCGGCAGCGTGAAGCGGGCCGAGTGGCGCTGGTACGCGACCACGCCCGGCCACGCGCTCGTGCTGCGGCAGGGCCCGCACGCCGGGCGCCTCGTGGTCCCCGCCAACCACTCGCTGCCGCCGAGCGGGCAGGACAACGGGACCGAGGGCAAGTACAACGGCGGCCACGCGCTCCTGAGCGACGACGGCGGCCAGACCTGGCGGATCGGGTACGTCGACGACAACCCGGACGGGTACGTCAACGTCAACGAGACCACCGCCACCGAGCTGCCCGGCGGGCGCGTCTACCTCAACACCCGCACCGACTCCACCGCCCCCGGCACCAGGGCCGACGCCTACTCGGCCGACGGCGGCCAGACGCTGGAGCTGCCCTTCCGCCCGCAGGCCGGGCTGGTGGGCCCGGTGGTGGAGGGCAGCGTGTCGTGGTGCGACTCGCCGGACGTGCTGCTGTTCTCCGGCCCGGCCGCCCCCGACGCGCGGGCGCTGATGACGGTACGCGCCAGCGACGACCACGGCGTCACCTGGCGGGTGGCGCACACGGTGTCCGGGCTGCCCGCGGCCTACTCCGACCTGGTGCGGGTGGACGGCGACACGGTCGGCCTGCTGTACGAGACCGGGAACTTCGGCCCGTACGAGACCATCGCCTTCCGCCGGATCCCGCTCGCGGAGCTGGTCACCGGCTGAGACCCCGGCCTAGGTGGTGAGCACGTTCATCACCATGATGAGACCGTGAACGGCGCCGTCCTCCGTACGCAGGTGGGACAGGTGCACGGTCAGCGGCGCCGGCCGCCCCCGGCGGTTGACCGCGTCGAGCACCAGCCCGTCCACCGCTTGGAGCGGATCGGACCCGTCGGTCAGCGCGGCCCGCAGGCGCGGCACCAGCGGGTCGAGGGGCAGGCCGATGTCGAGGCCGCCGAGCGCCTGGCCCATGGCCTCGTCCGCCCGCACGCCCCACAGCTCCTCCGCCCCGGAGCTCCAGACGGCCACCCGCAGCTCCTCGTCCAGCACCACCACGGCGTCGCCGAGGCTGCGCACCACCGAGGACACGAACGTGTTGACCTCGTCGAGCTGGATCGTGCGGGCCGTCAGGGCGTCGTTGATGTGCTGCAGCTCGTCGTTGGCGGACTGGAGCTCCTCGTTCATCGTCTCCAGCTCCTCGTTGGTGGACTGGAGTTCCTCGTTCGTCGTCTCGAGTTCTTCGTTGGTGGACTGGAGTTCCTCGTTCGTGGTCTCCAGCTCCTCGTTGAGCGACTGCAGCTGCTCGTAGGCCTGTTCGAGCTGCCCGTTGGCCAGCTCCAGCTCGGTCCTGAGCGTGCGGTAGCGGGTGACGTCGCAGAAGTGGATGCCCACGCCGACGAGGGTGCCCGAGGCGAGCATCGGAACGACGGAGACGTCGAAGACGCCCCTTTCCGGCAGGCCGGCGCGGTGCCAGATCACCTCGCGCAGCTCGACCGGCCCCAGGTCGTGGCGGGCCTGCTCGATGACCGAGCGCAGCTCGACGGGCCGGTAGGAGACCTCCAGGTCCTGGAAGGGGCGGCCGACGTCGCGCGGGTTGAGGTTGAACAGGGACTCGGCCTTGGCGTTGGCCAGCGCGAGGTTGCCCGCGGCGTCCACGACGATCTGGGCCACGGGCCCGGCCGCCAGCGCCACGGACACCAGCGTGGGCGGGCGTGCGGCGAGATCGTCGGCGGTGCCGGTGACCGGCCACGGCGCCCGGTCGTCGTGGTGAGCCGGCCTGACCTTCCGGAACAGGCGCATGCGCAGGTCCACCGGCACGAACTTGTCGCTGTGGTTGAGCAGCATCTCCGCCTTGCCCAGGAACAGGAAGCCGGGGTCCGACAGCGCGAAGTGGAAGCGCCGGACGATGTTGAGCTGCATCTCCGTGTTGAAGAACATGAGCGTGTTGCGCGCCAGGAGCAGGTCCACGCGGGAGATGGGGGCGTCGCGGGTGAGGTCGTTGCGCCCGAAGATCAGCTGGCGGCGCAGGTCGCGGCGGAAGGAGTGGCCGTTGTCCAGCGGCTCGAAGTACGTCTCGCGCAGGTCGATCGGCACGTCGGTGAGCGTGCGGTCGGCGTAGACGCCCGTCCTGGCGACCTGCAGCGCCTTGTCGTCCAGGTCCGTGCCGTAGATCTTCACCCGGTCGCGGAACTGGTCGATGCCCATCTCCTCGGCCAGCACCATGGCGACCGTGTAGACCTCCTCGCCGGTCGCGCAGCCGGCGCTCCACACGCGGATGGGCCGGCCGGTGGGCTTCTGGTCGAGCAGGGCGGGGACCACGAGCTCGCGCAGGCGCTGCCATGCCGAGGTGTCCCTGAAGAAGCCGGTGACGTTGATCAGCAAGCTGTCGAAGAGCCTCGTGAACTCCTCCGGCTCCAGCTCGAGCAGATCGCGGTATTCGCCGTAGTCGCGCAGCTTCAGCGTCTCCATCCGGCGGGCGATCCGCCGGATGAGGGTGTTGCGTTTGTATCCCGTGAAATCGAACCCGCGGGTCTCCTTGAGGAGGACGAGGAGGTCGTCGAACTCACGCTCTTCCTCTGATGCCACAACGGCAGACTACGCCGATCCCGTGAGGTCAACTTGGCAGTGGAGTGCCGCCGTTGCGGCCGATGCGGGATTGCAGCATGCGAATGGTATTCAGGGCTTCGAGGTTGCGTTCCGCCTCCTCGTGGAAGTACCGCAGCGAGTGCTCCCGCCCCCGTTCCCCGGCGGAGTGCCGCAGCCGCTCCAGCACCCGTATCCGCTCCTCCAGCCGCTGGATCGCCACCCACAGGGCACGCTCGACCGCATCCGACTGGGCGTTCATCATGCTGTCGCCGGTATAGGCGTGGCCGACCCGGCAGACGTATCGGGACGTCATCGTGCCCACCTTCTGCTCATATATAGGGCCATTGCACTCGGGGCAGCTGAAGGCGATCAACTCGCCCCCCGGCTCGGCCAGCGCCGGTGTCTCCCGCAGGAACTGGTCGACCTCTTGCTCGATCTCGTTGTCGTACACCTGGCCCTCCGTGCCGACAGTGGTACGGCTCTGCCGCAGGATCCACCTCGCGAGGTCGCGTACGGGGAGCGCCTGGGCGCTCGGCACCGCCGTCCTGGCGGCGCTGGGCATGCCGGGAAAGGCGCATTCCGTGAGATCCTGGACGGCCACCGCGCCCCCCTGCCTGTCGATCGCCTCGCAACCCTTGGCCCCGTCGTCCAGCGTGCCGCTCAGCACCATGCCCGCCGCCCGCGGTCCCGCGTCCAGCGCCGCGCTCATGAACAGCGGGTCGGCCGCCGGGCGGTGCCCGTTGTGCCGCGGGCCCCGGGAAAGGCGCGCCTTGCCGTCGTTCAGGAGCAGGTGGAAGTCGGGACGGGCGACGTACACGCGGCCTGGGCGCACCGGTTCGCCGTCCACGGCGGGAGCCGCCCTGAGCGGTCCGGCCCGGTCCAGGATGCCGGCCAGTACGCTGCCTCCCCGCGGCGCGACGTGCAGGACCACGAGCACCGCGGCGGGCAGGTCAGGGGGCAGCTCGCTCAGCAGGATCCGCAGCGGGTCGACACCGCCCGCGGACGCGGCGACCACGACCACGTCGCGCACCGCTGTCGCCATCTCCTCCCCCTGTCCAGGAATGGGGAGGACATGCGCCTCGGCCGGAGATCAGGGACCGGGACGCGGAAATCGGGGCCCGGCCGAGCTCGCGCAGCGGGGCTCCAAGGCCCAGCGCGCGTGCGTGAGGTTGGCGCGCAGGGTTCCCAGGCTGTCGTTGCAGCGCTCGCGGGCGGTGATCAGCCGCATGCGGGCCCTGGCCGCCGCGGCCAGCTGGTCGGCCAGGGTCTGCTGCTGGTGGACGGCCTGCTCGCAGAGCGTGCGCGACTGATGGATGATCGCCGGTAGCGAGCCGTTTCCCTGTGGGCCGTGCCCGTGTGAGCCGTTTTCGGGTGGGCCGTTTTCGGGGCCGGCGGGCGGCCTGGGTGGATCGGTCTCCGACCGGCCGGGTGGCAGCTCGCGCGCGGGCCGGGGACGGTCGCGGACGGACGGCTGGACGCGCGGCACGCTGCGCAGGCGCGGCAGGTGGCGGTGGCCGGCAGGGAGCAACGCCGGCGTCTGGTATTCCACCACTCCGGCGGCCGCGAGGGCCTCCGCCATGCTGGCGAACACCGGCATCGCCGCGCAGGCATGCGCGGCCATCAGCCCGATGAGGCGGCGCAGCGCCGGCTGGGCCTCGGCGATGGCCAGGTGGCCGCCCTTGCCCTGCAGGACGCCGTGAGTGTACGCGAACTGCTCCAGGCCGTTCAGGTCGCAGAACCAGAGGTCTCCCGCCGCCACGAGCACGTATTTCACCGGCGACCTCGGCAGCGGATCCAGGAAGGCGGCCAGCACCGGCCTGGTCGTCGAGTCCAGCTCTCCGGTCAGGGCGACCACCAGGGTGGCGTCGTCGACCGGGACAAGGCGCACCGACAGCTGCATCATCGCAAGCCCCCCTCCCCACCCGCCACCGCGCGATCGGGACCGCCGCGCCGGCGGATTTCCGGCTCGCCGCCCATCCTCCTACCCGGCGGCGGAAAGAGCCAGGTGATTCGGTATCAAAGGGCCACGCGGGCGGCGAGGGGGTTGGGCAGGCTCGTCCAGCTGTCGCCCGGCGGGGCGCCCTCCAGCCGCGAGAGCAGGTGGGCCTTGACCGCGACCCGCGCCCCGAACAGGGCGTCGCGGTCGGCGCGTACGTCCGGGGTACCGGGCAGCGCCTCGAACGCCCGCCGGGCGGCGGCGGCCACGACGTCCCAGAGCCGGGCCTCCACCGCCCGGTCGCCCTGCCCGAACAGGGAGATCAGGCTGCCGAACGTGGTGCCGACCAGCGACCCGAACAGCTTGGCGTGCAGGATCGCGGGGTCGTCGGTGAGGAGCCGGGCGCTGACCGGCGGGACCTCGATCCCGTTGCGGGCCAGCCTGGCGGGGCTGATCCTGACGTCGGCCAGATCGCGGTAGATCAGCCGGTACGGCAGGCCGTCCCCGCCGACCGCCACCACGAGGTTCTGGCCGTGCGCCTCCAGCGCCACCCCGAGCGACAGCAGGCCCAGCGCGTTCGTCAGGGCCAGGCGGGCGAACGCGGCCAGCCACGCGCCCGGGGTGCGCGCCGTCGCCCGGGTGACCGCGGCGACGGGCAGCACGGTCCCGGCCTCGTGCGTGGGCTCGCGGAGCATGGCCGACAGGTCGGCGCTGTGCTCGCCGTGCACCGAGCCCGCCGCCCCGGCCAGGTAGCGGGCGATGCGCAGCCCGCCGCCGCACCGCGCGGACAGCGTGGTGAGCAGGTGCGACAGGGGGACGCAGTCGCGTACCGAGCCGGGGGAGATGTCCCTGACGCCCGAGGTCATCCGCGTGGTGAAGGCCGTCTTGAGATGCGGGCCGCCGTCCAGCGGGGCGAGGGTCCGTACGGACATGAGCGGCCGGGTCCTGATGACCCCCGTGGCGTACGGCCGCAGGCCCAGGGCGGGCAGGACGTGACTGGTCTGCCAGGGGTGCACGGGCAGCAGGAGCCGGTCGCCGTCCATGAGGGAGGCCGGCCACGGACCCGTGACCAGGCAGTCCCGTACGGGCAGCGCCAGCAGGTCGAGGGCGACCGTGGGGCGGTGCTCCGGCATGTACGCGAGCTGCTCGGCCACGGAGACGCCCGGGCGGTTGCGGCAGCCCGGGTGATAGGGGTGGCCGTCCACCACGCTCTGCTCGTAGTCCTCAAGCGTGGCGGCGGGCCGGGCGGAGGCGCCCGCGCGGGAGAGGGCCAGCGAGGCGACGCTGTTGTCCAGGTCCTCGACCAGCCGGTCCGTGCCGGGCAGGCCGAGGGCGGCCAGCAACTCGGCCGGGTGCGTGTGGGGGCGCTCGTCCAGCCAGAGCGCGGGCTCGACCCCGAGGTCGTACGGCCGCCGCGCCCGCCCCGTGAGGCTGCGCCCGTCGGCCAGCAGCACGCAGGCGGGACCGGAGGCCGTCAGCCCGGGCAGCGGCTCGTACAGCAGCCCCCGCCACAGGCGGCCCAGGACGGCGGCGCGCGCGCCGGGGAGCGCCCCGGCGTACGCGGCGGACAGGTCGGGACGCACGAGGGCCAGCTCCGCGGCGAAGTCCGCCTCCAACGGCCTCATATTTCCCACCTTTCCCAGAAACATGCCGCGTAGCTACTCTGTGGGCACTAATCGGGACAAAGGGTAGGAGTAGGGTCGACATGGCATCTACTGACTTCCTTCCTCCACCCCCCGGGCCGGGGTGGGAGGCAGCTGCGGAGGCCGAGGTCCTCGCGGTGACGGCGCTGCTCAACTGCCTGATCCGGGAAGTGGCCCGGCCCGACGGCCCCGGCACGTACCTGCTGCCCGCGACCGGCCACGTGCTGCGCGTCGGTGGCACGCGTTTTCCCACCGCCCCCGCCCTGCGCACCCCGGACGGCTGGTGCCCGCTGCCGCTGGCGGACCTGGTCGCCTTGACGGCCGCGGAGCTGCGGGCGAGCACCGGGGTCGGCAACGACGTGCTGCCCGCCGAGATCCTCCAGAGCCGGGACGTCACGGCCGCGCTGCTGGCGGCCAGGCGGACCGCCGTGCTGCCCGCGGACCCGTACCTGCGCTCCGAGCAGGCCCTCGTGGCGGGCCACCGCTACCATCCCGCGCCCAAGGCGCGCGGCGGGTCGGGCCCCGAGGCGTGGCTGCGCTACTCGCCCGAGGCGCGCACGAGCTTCCCCCTGACGCTCCTCGGCGTGCCCGCCGAGGACCTGGTGGAGGAGGGGGACGCGGGCGCGCTGGACCGGCTCGGCGGCCCGGCCGGCGACGGCCTGGTCCTGCTGCCCGCCCACCCCTGGCAGGTGGAGCTGCTCGGCGGCCTGCGGGACGGCCGGCTGCGGCACCTGGGGGTCACGGCGGCCACGGCGGTGCCCACCGCGTCCATCCGCACGGTGTACCTGCCGGAGGCGGACCTGTTCTGCAAGTTCAGCCTGGACGTGCGGATCACGAACGACGTGCGCCGCCTGTGGCTGCACGACCTGCGCCACCTCCAGACGGTGGTGGCCCTGGTGGACGCGGCCTTCGACGACTTTCCCGAGCACCTCCCGCGCCCGGCCGTGCTGCGCGACCGCGGCTACCGCAGCGCGGAGCTGGGCGGGGACGGGGGCGAGGCGCTGGCGGTGATCGTCCGCGACGGGCTGCGCGAGCACGTGCGGCCCGGGCTGACCGCGCTGCAGGCGGCCGGGATCAGCGAGGGCTTCCCCGGCGACCCGCTCGACGGGCTGGACGAGGACGGGGCGCTCGTGTGGTGGGAGCGGTACCTGGAGCACGTGGTGCCGCCGGTCCTGCACGCGTACCTGCGCCATGGGGTCGTGCTCGAATGCCACCTGCAGAACGTGCTGGTCGCGGTGGACGAGCGGGGACTGCCCGCGCAGGCGCTGTTCCGCGACCACGAGGGCGTCAAGCTCGTCGCCGAGCGGCACCCGCGGCTCGGCTCGCCCGTGCTGGGCGGCGTGCGGGCGTGGGAGCGGCTGGTCTACTGCCTGCTGACCAACAACCTGTGCGAGATCGCCGGTGCGGTGACGGCCCGCCGTCCCCGGCTGGGCGACGAGCTGTGGGCGCGGGCCAGAGCCGTGTTCGCCGCCGCCGCCAAGGAGTACGGCGATCCGCCCGAACTGCGGGACCTGCTCGCCGCCGCCCACATCCCCGCCAAGGCCAACCTCCTGCTGCGCTGGCTGGACGCCGACGGCGCGGCCATGCGGTGGGTGCCCGTCCCCAATCCGTTGAGACTCTTTACGCCATAAGCTATCCTTGCGGTGACGATTCTTTACGGCGTACTGAGTTAGGGGGCGCACGATGGGCCGAGCGAGGATGCACGACGGGAGCACCATCGAGGTGGAGGTGCACGGGTCCGGCCCGGCCGTGCTGCTGCCGGTCGATCCACAGCCTGTGGAAGGCGAGCAGGCCGACGAGCTGCGCAAGTGGGGTGCCGATCCGGCGCTCGGGCGCTCCCTGATCGACGGGCTCAGCGACGCCTTCCAGGTCGTGGCCTTCGACTACACGGGTCACTGCCTGAGCACCCCCAAGCCGGACACGCTCACGCCCGAGAACGTGGCCGCCGACCTGCTGGCCGTGGCCGACGCGGTGGGGGCCGAGCGGTTCGCGTACTACGGGTACTCGTGGCTGGGGCTGAGCGGGCTGCAGCTCGCGATCCGGACCGACCGGCTCGCCGCGCTGGTCATGGGCGGGTATCCGCCGTACGGCGGGCCGTACGCGGAGATGTTGCGGGTCACCGAGGCCGCGTACGCCGAGGCCGTCAACCCCACGCCCGCGCCCGTCCTGAAGAGCTCCGACGACGCCTACGACTGGTCCTCGGCCGCGGTCAGCACGACCGAGGAGCAGGCCAAGCAGTTCGTCACGCTGTACGAGGCCCTCCGGGGCTTCGACGACCGGGCGGTCCGGCTCTCCTGCCCCCGGCTGTGCTTCGCCGGGTCCGCCGACGCGATCAGCTACGACGAGCGGTGGGGCGGTGTGGTCGTCGACATCGGGGGACCGCTGGTGCGGCACCGGGCGGAGCTCGAAGCGCTCGGCTGGGACGTCGAGGTGCTGGACGGGCTCGACCACATGGGAGCCATGCAGGCGGCCACCGTGCTGCCGATCCTGCGCCCGTGGCTGACCAGGGCGCTGCGGGAGTAGGCGCCCTCAGCGGTCGTCCTCGTGCGGCCAGGGCGAGGCGGCCACCACCGTGCCGTACAGGACGTGGTCGGCCAGCAGCGCGAGCCGCTCGGCGGCGCCGTGCCGGCGGTGCAGGCCGAGCGCGGGCGCGATGGCCATCTCGAAGGCGGCCCAGACCAGCACCCCGTAGGCCGGGCCCGCCCACGGCTGCCTGCGCGCCACCCGTGGCAGCAGGGCGAAGAACGCGCCGCCGCCCGCGCCGTACAACCAGTGCACCATCTCCACCACGGCCGGCCGGCGGTCGACCGGGATGCGGTGGAAGGCCGTGGGCGCGGTCCGCTCGATGACGGACTCCGGCGGCGTCGTGGGGACCAGCCCCAACGCGGTGGTGAGCTGCCGCAGGCCCGACATCGCCATGGACGCGATCGCGCCACGGGCGGCGGCACGCGCGACCGGCTTGCGCTCCCGCCGCTCCCGTACGCCTTCGTCCAGGTCAGGAGGGGTCCGCAGGGTCTGTGTCATGGTGTGGCGCCTACCGAACGGCACCCCGGTTAAACCATCACGGGAGCGAGCGCATGCGGCCGATGATGGCGGTGGTCGAGCGGTCCGGCAGGTAGCCGAGCACCCGTACCTCGCCGCCCAGCGACCGGACCAGCGGGGCCTCGGCGAGCATCTCGGCGGTGTAGTCGCCGCCCTTCACGTAGAGCTCCGGCCGGATCATCCTGAGCAGCCGCTCCGGGGTGTCCTCGTCGAACTCGGTCACGTAGTCCACGTCGTTCAGCGCGGCCAGCACGGACATCCGGTCCTCGCACGGGTTGACCGGCCGGCCCGGTCCCTTCAGCCGGGCCACGCTGGCGTCGCTGTTGACCGCCACCACCAGCACGTCGCCGAGCTGGCCGGCCTGCTCCAGGTAGGTCACGTGGCCCCGGTGCAGCACGTCGAAGCAGCCGTTGGTGAACACCACCCGCTCCCCCCTGCGCCGGTGCTCGTCCAGGAGCTGGGCCAGGCGCTCGGCCGTCTGCACCGTGCCCTCCTGGCGGCGCAGGGCGCGCAGCAGGTCGTAGCGGGTGCAGATGGCGGTGCCCTGGCGGCGTACGACGACGCCGGCCGCCGCCTGGCCCGCCTCCGCCGCCTCCTCCGGCGACGCGCCGCCGGCCAGCCAGAGCGCGAACGCGGCGGCGTAGGTGTCGCCCGCGCCCGTCGCCATGTGCTGGGGCGCGGGCGAGGCGTAGGTCCGGTAAGGCGGGTGGCCGCTCCTGTGCAGCAGCGTGCCCTCCCCGTCCAGCGTGGTCACCACGATCCCGGCGCCCGTCAGCTCCAGCAGCCGGTCCGAGCGGGCCATCAGGTACGCCGGCCGGTCACCGGTCCAGCCGCCCGTCCCGTCGCCCAGCAGGCGCACCACCTCGTCGTAGTTCGGCAGGACCGCGGCCGGCCCGCACTCCCGCCAGGGCGCCACCGCGTGCGCGTCCACCACCAGCAGCGGCAGCCCGGCCAGCGCCCGCCGCACGGCGGTGGTGAACACCCCGCCGCCGTAGTCGCACGCCACCACCACGTCGGCGTCCGCCACGGCCGCGGCCAGCCGGCCGAGCAGCTCCCGCTCGGCCTCCTCCGGGATGGCGTCGAGGTCCTCCTCGTCGTAGCGCGCGGTGAGCTGGCCGCTGGTGACCAGCCGCCGCTTGTGCGCCGTCCGCCGCCCGGGCACGGTCACCAGGTCGGTGCCGACGCCGAGCAGGCGCAGCGACTGCACCAGCTTGTCCCCGCAGTCGTCGTCCCCCACGATGCCGACGAGGTGCACCCGCGCGCCGAGCGCCACCAGGTTGGCCGCGGTGTTGGCGGCGCCGCCCGGGGCGTCCTCGGTCGCCTCCAGGCTCATCACGGGCACCGGCGCCTCCTGGGCCAGACGCTTGGCCGAGCCGTGCAGCCACGAGTCGAGCATGACGTCGCCGACGACCACGGCGCGGATCACCCTGTCTGTGCCCATGGAAGGCGAGTACCTGCGAAAGACCTGCTCAAACCCGGTATGGCGGAAGTTACGGACAGGAGATCCCTGGGTAGCCAGGCCGCTATGCGCGGCCCTTCAGATCTCGATGTGCTCGTGCCGGCCAGGGACGGTCCCGCCCTGGAGGCGCTGGTCGGCGGCGTACGCCGGATCGCGGTGCTGCGGGCCAACGCGCTCGGCGACTACCTCATGGCCGTGCCGGCGCTGGAGGCGCTCAAGCGGGCCTACCCCGGCGCGCACCTGACGCTGCTGGGCACCGCCTGGCACGCCGAGTTCCTCACGGGACGGCCGGGGCCGGTGGACGACGTGGTGGCGCTGCCGCCGATCACCGGCGTCTCCACGCCGGAGGCCGGGCATGCGGCGCCCGACGGGCTGTGCGAGGAGCTGCGGGGGCGCGGGTTCGACCTGGCCGTGCAGATCCACGGGGGCGGGCGGTTCTCCAACCCGTTCATGCGCCGGCTGGGCGCCAGGGTGACCGCCGGGATGCGCGCCCCGGGGGCGGAGAGCCTGGACCGCTGGGTGCCGTACACCGACTATCACCACGAGACCCTCCGCTTCCTCCAGGTCGCCGCGCTGGTCGGCGCGGTGGGCGGCGGGCTGGAGGCGCGGGTGGCGGTCACCGCCGAGGACCGCGCCGAGCTGGCCCGCGCGCTCGGGGAGCCGCCGCGCGGGCTGGTGGCCGTGCACCCGGGCGCGACCGATCCCCGGCGGCGCTGGCCGGTGGAGCGCTTCGCCGAGGTGGCCGACCGCACGGGCCGTCCCGTGGCCGTGACCGGTACGCGCGAGGAGGAGCACCTGGTGACAGGCGTGATCGCGGCGATGCGCCGGCCGGCGATCCCCGTCGTCGGCACGCTCGGCATCGGCGCCCTCGCCGCCCTGTACGAGCGCTGCGACCTGCTGATCGCCAACGACACCGGCCCGCGCCACCTGGCCGCGGCCGTCGGAACCCCCACCGTCGCCGTCTACTGGTGCGGCAACCTGATCAACGCCGGCCCGCTCAGCAGGACCGCGCACCGGCCGCTGATCTCCTGGACCACGGCCTGCCCGCGCTGCGGCGCCGGCGGCGTGGCCCCGGGCGCCGAGCGCTGCCCGCACGACGTGTCATGGGTACGCGACGTCTCGGTGGACATGGTGATGGAGCAGGCCGAAGACCTGCTCACCGGACCTAGGGGAGGATGACGATGACGGATCATGCGGTGCTCGACGAGTTGCAGCAGGCCATCGACGAGGCGTTCCAGGGGCGCGAGCGGGTCGCGATGAGGGAGGTCTACTCGCAGGTCTCGCGGCACGTGGGCCTGCCGGCCGACCTGCTGACGCACCTCAACGAGCTGCCCGAGGGCGCCTACGACAGGCAGGAGCTGACCGAGGCGATCAACGAGGTGATCACCCGGAGGGGCGAGCAGGACACCCTCGGGCTGCTGGAGGTGCCCAGGCAGGCCGGGCCGGACGAAGGCGATCCTGATCTGATGCGGTAGGCGGCGCATAGCGGGAGCCGCGGGGGGCGTCTGAGAGGGTGATGTCGATCCCCCTGGAGGTGACCGTGGACGCCGCGGACGAGCAACGGTTCCGCGAGTTCGTCGCGGCGCGTTCGCCTGCCCTCATGCGGCTCGGGTTCCTGCTCACCGGTGGTGACCAGCACGCGGCCGAAGACCTGGTGCAGACCGCGCTGGCGAGGCTGGTGAGCAAGTGGCGGCGGGTGCAGGCGCCGGAGGCGTACGCCCGGCAGATCATGTACCGGCAGCAGGTCAGCTGGTGGCGGGCGAGCGTGCGGCGCGGTGAGGTGGTGCAGGCGAGCCCGCCCGAGCGCGAGGAGCGCGACGCGCACCACCAGAGCGAGCTGCGCATGGTGCTGCGCGCCGCCCTGGCCAGGCTCACCGCCCGCCAGCGCGCGGTGCTGGTGCTGCGGTATTTCGAGGATCTGCCCGAGCAGGAGGTCGCCCGGATGCTGGGCTGCTCCGTCGGCACGGTCAGGAGCACCGCGCACCGGTCCCTGGCCAGGCTGCGCGAGATCGCCCCCGAGCTGGCACAGGCACTGGAGGTGGCCAGGTGACCCGACTGCTGCGCGACACGCTGGAGGAATGGGCCGGCGAGGCCAGGGTGCCGCACGACCTGGCCGACCGGGCGCTACGGAGGCGTGCCTGGAAGCCCGTGGGAGCGGCGGTGCTGGTGGCGGTGATGATCGTGGCCGTCGCCGTGTTCGTCGGCGGCCGGCGGGAGCCGGAGCGCGTCGTCGTCCCGGCCACCGGCATCACGCTGCCGGCCCGGCCGTCGCCCGCCCCGACGGACGTGCGGACCGACACCGGGAACAGCCCGCCGGCCAAGCTGATCGCCGCGGGGGGCATGGCCGTGTCGGCGTACTACGTGACCCGGCGAGAGGAGATCTCGGAGACCGAGCAGCGCGTACGGCGGACCTGGTCCCTGTACGACCCGCGCACCGGCGGCTACGAGGAGACCCCGTACGCCTGGGTGGACGTCGCCCCAGGGCTCCAGGTGGCGGCCGTGCTCGAAGGCGACCTGATCAGCAGGCGGCTGGGCGTGCTCGACCTGAACACCCGCCGGATGCTCACCTGGATCGACCTGGAGCACCCCGTGGGGTCCGTGGCGTGGTCCCCCGACGGCACCAGGATCCTGGCCACCGCCTACTCCCGCTACCCCGACCTCCTCGAAGGCAAGGGCGACCAGGCGGCGCCACCGCGGGGCGGGAGCCCGCGCATCGGCTACTACATCGTCGACGTGCGGGCGGGGACGGCCGACTATCACGTGTTGCCGCCCTACAACCTGAACGGTCGCCAGGACCTGGGCTGGAGCCTGGACGGCACGATGATCTGGACGCCCACGGACACCGACCCGGACCGGATCTTCCTCACCCTCGACGGCCGACGGCGGGAGGCCCCCCAGGACCAGCGGTACGTCGGTTACTCGCGGATCTCGGCCACCTCGCCCGACGGCCGGCTGGTCCTGGGCCGGGACGGCCTGCCGACGGAGATCACCGAGGTCGCGACCGGCAGGGTCGCCGGCCGGCAACGGGTGCTGCAACTGCACGCCTGGGCGGACAACGACAACGTCCTCGCGCTGGGCTGCGCCGGCAGGTGCGAGGACGAGTTCGACAACGGGCTGGTGCTCGTCAGCGTGGACGGCTCCAGGATGACCCAGCTCGCCGCCAACCGTAAGAGCGACAAGGACGGCGCCTGGCGGTGGGTCCTCACACCCAGATAGCCGGATGGCGGCCGGGAGACATGACCGGGCGTTGACGGGGCAGCGACCCGGTCATGAAGCGGACCGCCCTCTTCGTGGCCGGGGTGCTGCTCATCACCGCCTGTGCCGCGCAGCCCGCGGACACGCGGGTCACGCTGGAGTTCTTCCAGTTCAAGCCGGAAGCGATCGAGACCTTCGACCGGATCATCAGGGACTTCGAGGCCGCGAACCCCGGCATCCACGTCGTGCAGAACCACACGCCCACGGCCGAGAGCGCCATCAGGGCCAGGCTGGTCAAGGACGACGTCCCCGACGTGATGGCGCTGAACGGCAACGGCGTCTTCGGCGAGCTGGCCTCGGCCGGGGTGTTCTACGACTTCTCCGGCACCCCGTCCCGCGTCTCCCCGCCCATCCAGCGCATCCTCGACGACCTGGGCGTGCACCGGGCGGGGGAGCGCAACGGGATGCCGTTCGCCTCCAACGGCAACGGCGTCATCTACAACAAGGACCTGTTCGAGCGGCACGGCGTGCGGCCGCCGACCACCTGGCCGGAGGTGGTCGCCGCGGCCAGGACGTTCCAGGCCGCCGGGGTCACGCCGTTCTACGGGACGCTGGCGGACGCGTGGACGGTGCTGCCCGCCTTCAACGCGCTGGCCGCGAACGCGGCGCCGCCCGACTTCTTCGCGCGGCGCGCGGCCGGGCGGACCTCGTTCGCCGCCGCGTATCCGGCGGTGGCGGCCAAGTTACGGGAGCTGTTCGGGTTCACCCAGCCGGACCGGCACTCCCGGACGTACGAGGACGGCAACCTCGCCTTCGCCCAGGGCAAGGCGGCCATGTACCTGCAGGGCAGCTTCGCCCTCCCGGCCATCGCCACCTCCGGCCCCCGCTTCGAGATCGGCACGTTCGCCCTGCCCGCGACCGGCGACCCCGCGGCCACCCGGCTGGTCTCGGGCGTGGACGTGGCGCTCACCATGCCCCGCGAGCCGGAGCACCCTCGGGAGTCGCTGGCCTTCATCGAGCACCTCCTGCGGCCGGAGGTGATGACCGCCTACGCGCGGGAGCAGCGCGCCGTGCCGCCGATCGAGGACGCCGCCTCCGGCGACCCCGCGCTGGCCGGGCTGATGCCGTATTTCGAGGAGGGACGGCTCACCGGCTACGCCGACCACCACATCCCGCTGGCGATCCCGCTGGAGCAGCTCCTGCAGCAGTTCCTGATCGACGGTGACCAGGCCCGCCTGTTACGCGACCTCGACCGCGAGTGGGACAAGGTCGCCGCCCGGAGCACCTCATGACGACCTCCCGCGCCTACTACTGGATGGTTCTGCCGGCCCTGGTCCTGTTCCTGGTCTTCCACACCGTGCCCGTCCTCCAGGGCTTCTACTACAGCCTCACCGACTCCCCGGGGTACGGCACGTACGGATTCGTCGGCCTGCGCAACTACGTGAACCTCCTCAGGGACGACCGGATCCTCGACGCCTACCTGTTCACCTTCCGGTTCGCCGTCGTGGCCACCGTGATGACCAACGCCCTGGCCCTGGCCATCGCGCTCGGGCTCAACGCGCGCATCCGCTTCCGCACCGCGCTGCGCGGGATCTTCTTCATCCCGAACGTGCTGGCCATCCTCATCATCGGCTACATCTTCAACTACCTGTTCGCCAACTCGATCCCGGCCGTCGCCCAGGCGCTCGGCATCGAGGCGCTGAGCACGAACCTCCTGGCCGACCCCGGGCTGGCCTGGCTCGGCATCGTCGCCGTGGCCGTCTGGCAGGCCGCCGCGTTCAACATCATCATCTATCTCGCCGGGCTGCAGACGATCTCCGACGACGTGCGGGAGGCCGCCACGATCGACGGCGCGGGCTCGTGGCGGCAGTTCAGGTCGATCGTCTTCCCGCTGATCGCGCCGTTCTTCACGATCAACATGGTGCTGTCGCTGAAGAACTTCCTGCAGGTCTTCGACCACATCGTGGCCCTCACCAACGGCGGCCCCGGCACCGCGACCACGTCGGTCTCCCTGCTCATCTACAGCGGTGGCCTGGAGGGCGGCGAGTACGCGTATCAGACGGCCAACGCCATCGTGTACTTCCTCGTCATCGTCGCCGTCTCCGCCTTCCAGCTCCGCGTCCTGCAACGCCGCGAAATGAGCGCCTGATGCGACACACCAACCCCTGGCTGACCGCCCTGATGGCGGCCTGCGCGCTGACCGTGCTCGTCCCGCTGTACTTCACCGTGGTCACCGCGCTGAAGGAGCCGGCCGAACTCGCGGGCGCGGGCTTCGGCCTGCCCGCCGACCCCCGCTGGAGCAACTTCGCCGACGCCTGGCACCTGACGAACTACCCGCGGGCCGCCCTGAACAGCGCCCTGGTCACCGTCGGCGCCGTGGTCCTGACGCTGCTGACCAACTCGCTGGTGGCCTACGCCATCGCCCGCAACCTGCACCGCCGCCTGTTCAAGGGCCTGTACTTCTACTTCGTCTCGGCCCTGTTCGTGCCGTTCCCGATCATCATGCTGCCGGTCATCAAGCAGACCTCGCTGCTGCGCCTGGACAACCAGGCAGGCCTGATCCTGCTGTACGTCGTCTACGGCCTGGCCTTCAACATCTTCCTCTACGTGGGGTACATCAAGTCGATCCCGCGGGCCCTGGAGGAGGCGGCCCGCACGGACGGCGCGGGCACGTGGACGGTCTTCTGGAAGGTGATCTTCCCGCTGCTCGCCCCCATGAACGCCACCGTGGGCATCCTGACGTTCCTGTGGGCGTGGAACGACTTCCTGCTGCCGCTGGTGGTGCTGTCCAGCCCGAGCGCCAGGACCCTCCCGCTGGTCCAGTACGTCTTCCAGAGCCAGTTCAGCACCGACTACACCACGGCCTTCGCCTCCTACCTGATGGCCCTGGCCCCGGCGCTGCTCGTCTACCTGTTCGCCCAGCGCTGGGTGATCTCGGGCGTGCTGCGCGGGGCTGTGAAGTAACTTTATTGACCGATCGTTCTCGATACTGCTAGCGTTCACGACCATGGCCAGGACCAAGGAGTTCGATCCGGACGCGGCGCTGCAGCAGGCGCTGGAGCTGTTCTGGGAGCGGGGCTACGAGGCGACCTCGATGGCCGACCTCGTGGAGCGCCTCGGAATCGCGCGGGCGAGCATCTACGCGACCTTCGGCGGCAAGCGCGAGCTCTACCTGAAGGCGCTGGAGCGTTACCTCCAGCAGCGCGATGTGGTCGCGCCGCTGGCCCAGCCGGGCCCGGCGCTGCCCGCCATCCGCGCCTTCCTCGACTCCTACGTGGCCGAATGCCTGGCCGACGAGCTGCGGCGGGGCTGCATGGTGGTCAACACGGCCGTGGAGTTCGCCACGCGCGACGCGGAGGTGTCCCGCAAGGTGACGGAGAGCTGGGCGGGGCTGGAGACGGCGCTGGCCGGGGCGCTGGTCAGGGCGCGCGCCCAGGGGGAGCTGCCGGCGGGCAAGGACCCGTACGCGCTGGCCCGGTTCCTGCTCGTGCTGCTGCAGGGGCTCAGGGTGCTCGGCCGGGCCGACCCGGACCCGCGCAGGTTGCGGGACGCGGTCGAACAGGCCATGACAGCTGTCGTGATTTGAGAACGATTGGTATGGAATTATGACTGGACGTTTTACCGGCAAGGTCGCGCTCGTCACGGGCGCGAGCGGGGTCGTGGGGCGGGCGGCGGCGCTGGCGTACGCGCGGGAAGGCGCGGCGGTGCTCGTCGCGGGGCGCGACGCGGACCGCCTGGCCGAGGTCGTGAAGCTGGCCGAGGAGAACGGCGGGCGGGTGAGCGCGTTCACCGTGGACATCACCCGCTCGGCCGAGGTCGCCGCCATGGTGGAGGCGGCGGTCTCCCGGTACGGCGGGCTCGACGTGGCGCTCAACGCGGCCGGGATCTTCGGCCAGGTGGCGCCGCTGGCCGACTACGACGAGGACACCTGGGACGACGTGCTGGCGGTCAACCTCAAGGGCGTGTTCCTGTCGATGAAGCACGAGATCGCCCACATGCGGGCGCACGGGGGCGGCGCCGTCGTCAACGTGGCCTCCAACCTGGGGGCGCACTGGCGCCTGGCGGGGGCGGGCGCGTACGCCGCCTCGAAGGCCGCGGTGAGCCACCTGACCCGCACGGCCGCCCGCGACCACATCGCTGACGGCGTCCGCGTCAACGCCATCAGCCCCGGCCCGATCGACTCGCCCATGTCCATGCGGCCCGGCGAGACGCCGCAGGACCGGGACGACCGCATGAGGGGCGCGCTGCCGATCGGCCGCGTGGCCACCCCGGAGGAGATCGCCGCCGCGGCGCTGTGGCTGTCGTCGCCGGAGTCGAGCTTCGTCGTCGGCGCCGACCACGTGATCGACGGCGGCGCCACGGCCTGACCCGCGTCAGCGCGGCACCCGCAGCCGACGCAGCACCGGCACGAGGAGAGCGAGGACCGCCACCAGCCCGAACAGCGGCCAGGGACCGAAGACCATGCTGAGCCAGGCCAGCAGGCCGGCGCTCACGAAGTCCATCGGCATGATGCCGCTGACCAGCAGGAACACGGCAACGGTCCAGTAGCAGAGGAGAAAGGCCGACACCCGCCGCACCGCCACCCCGGCGGGCCTCTCCTCGGCCGGGCCCGTGGTCCGGGTGGCGAGCAGCACCAGCAGGGCGGCACCCAGGAGGGCCACGCTCGTGCCCGTCCCGAGATGGCTCACCACTTTCGCGAACCACCTGCCGCTGAACACCCGCACCTCGGCACAGGCCTCAGCGTCGTAGTACGGCAGGCTGAGCGGCAGGAGCACGGCGAGCGACGCGAGGACCGCCGCCGAGCGCCGCCCCGTCGTCCCCGACCGCCGCCAGGCCGACGCCATCAGCACCACGAACACGGGGACGGCCGCGATCAGCGACAGCCACACCACCGCGAACGCATCCGCGCGCAGCGGCAGGAGGAGCGGCTCCATGATCCGGTCCCACACGCCGAGCGGCTGGAGGACCGACGCCGGGCAGTAGGAGAACCACCCGTATCCCGGCCCGTCCCTCCACGCCGCCCACGTCGGGTAGGCAGCGGCACCAAGGGCACCTGACCAGGCAACCAGGGCTGATCGCGACAAGCCGTCCTCCTCTGTGTCCGCGAAACCCTACTGCGGCGCACGTCATGAAGGGAGGTTGAGCGGGGTGGTCACGACGAGGTGCCATTCGCCCCCGTACGGGCTGCCGTCCATCCACGCGATCACCGGACGCCCCTCGCCGTTCAGCGCCATGGCCAGGCCGTGGCCCGCGTAATGGCGCATCTTCGCCACCGGGGTGTGCGTGCAGCGCGTGCCCGTGCAGGCGGCGACGACGAGCCGCTCGCGGTCGAGGTCCTGGTAGGCCACCAGGGCCCGCCCGTCCCGGTCCAGCACCATGGCCGGCGCCGCGTGATCCAGGCCGGGCGCGGACAGCACGACGGTGTCGGCCTGCGAGCACTCCGGGTTGCGGCAGTCGAGCAGCCTGATCGATCCGTCGGCCGAGTCCCGGTAGGCGATCAGCGGCCGGGTGTCCTCCCGGAGGAGCATGGTCGCGCCCGACTGGTTGTCGTGGTCGTCGCGGCGCCAGGGCCGGCCGCCGTGGACGGGCCGCTCCACGCGGGGCCGCGCGCAGTCGGAGTCCGCGCAGGTGATCACGGTGATCGAGCCGGTGTCGCCGTCGAAGCGGACGACGGAGGGGCGGTCGAGCGGGCCGGCGGCGACGGCGAGGCCGCGGTCCTGGTAGACCGAGGTGCGGGAGGGGAGCCTGGCGACCTCCTTCGTGCGCGGGCTGGTGCAGGCCGGGTCCTCGCAGGTGGTGATGGAGAGCACCTCCTGGTCCTCCTCGCCCTCCCGCCACGGCAGCCCGCGCACGTGGGCGACCACCAGGCCGCCGTAGCGCCCCGGCGCCAGCGCCACGAGCCGGTCGTCCGTGGCGTGCGTCGCCTCCGCGAGGGGCTTGCCGCCAGGAGCCGGGACGCAGCCGGCCGCGTCGCACATCAGCAGCCCGAGCCGGGCGCGCCAGTCGTCGTCCTCGAGCTTGTTCCCCTCCTGCGCCCACGTCGCCACGACGAGCCGCCCGCCGACCAGCCGGGCGACGGCCGCCCGCGGGTCCCCGTCGACGCCGGCCGGCTCGGCCCAGGCGTACCGGGTACGGTCACAGGTGCTGTCGGCGCACGTGAGCAGTTTGGCCTCGGCGGATGAGTCCATGAGCATGACCATGCGCGCGCCCTCGCCCGCGTGCACGGCCTGCAGGTCCCATCCGCCGAGAGTCGGTCGCGGCCGGCCGTCCGCCTGGATCTCCGGGCCCCGGTCGCGGCTCCAGGTGGCGGTGACGACCGTTTCGGTGGTCTCCAGCCAGCCGAGCGGGTTGACCAGCATCGTGCCGCCGTAGAGCAGGCCGGGCACCAGCAGCGCCCCCAGCACCGAGGCCGGCCTGGCCGAGCCCGGCCCGCTCCCGGGCAGGCCCTCGACGACCTGCCCGTACTCGGCGGTCCCGCCCCGGAGCGCCAGGCGGTGCAGGAACAGGCGGGCGATCACCGTCGCCTGGAACGCGGGGACGACCAGCCCCAGGACGGAGCCCGCCAGGCCCCGCGCGAGCTGGTTCCCGGACGCCGCCCACTGCGCGCCCTGCTGGACCAGGGCGGGGAGGACCAGCACGCCGAAGGCCAGCGTGACCGCGCTCGACCAGAAACCGCCCGTCCCGTGCCCGCGCGCGCACGCCAGCACGTACGCACGCTTGAGCGCGCCTCCCGCGGGCCGGCCCTCCAGGGCCACGATCGGCACCGCCAGCAGGCACGGGATCGCGAGCAGCGTCAGCGGGACCATCACGGCGAACGACCCCAGCAGTTCCCCGTCCCACAGCAGCGTGGCCGCCCCGGCCGCCACGATCGCCGCGAACACCACGACGCCCAGCAGCGTGAGCCCCAGGATCGCGGGCAGGCACCGGACCGCGGCCCGCAGCGCCGCGGACGTGCTGACGGGCCGGCCGGCCAGCAGCCCGGCGGCGAGCACGACGGTGGCGGGCACGACGACGGCCTGCGCTGCCAGCGAGGCGAGCAACGTGCCCGCCGTCCACACCGCCAGCGGCCGGCCCGGCGCGCCGATCAGCTCGAACGCGCCGTTGACCAGCGCCGCCGACCCGTCCACGACGAGCGCCAGCCCCAGCAGGGACAGCAGGCCGACCGGCACGAACACCAGCAGGGCGGGGGCCACGAGCCGGATCAGGTGCCGCGCCGCGGTCGCGTAGGCCGGCCGGAGCACCCCGGACCGCTGTCCGGCGGCCATGGCGTCGTCGTGGCGGGTGTCCGCCCGTAACACCGCCTCGGACATGGAGGCCTCCAGCGCAGTGGGGATCGCCTTGTGGCCAGAGCGTAGGGTCCGCGGGCCGCGTGGAAGGGGGACGCGTCCCGGTCGGCATCGGATCGAACCCGTGGCGGGACGCCGCACGTACACCTACGGCGCAGCGGACGGCCCGCGCCCGGGAGGGGGGTCGGGCGCGGGCCGTCGTGGGGGATGGGCTACCTGCTGATGCGCACCGCGTCGGCGATGACGTAGCCGGTGCCCGAGGTCCACCGGCTCACGCCGACCACGTTGTACGTGCCCGCGTTGAGGGCGAACGTGCCGATGCTGCGCCAGGCTCCACCGCCGGAGCGCTGGTCGACGTAGACGGTCTGGTTGCCGCTCGACGTCGCCACGATGTACGGCGCCGAGCTGTTGTACCCGGGATCGGCCGGATACCAGACCTCGACCTGGTACGTCCCCGCGCTGGGGATCGTGGCCGAGAACCAGGCCGGGTCACTGGCCGCGACCGGGTCGGCGAAGCGGTAGTCGGCACCGTGGCGCTGGCTGGAGTAGGTGGAGGTGCCCCAGTTGGCGCCGGCGGTGAACTGGCCGGCCGTGGCGTTGTCGACCGTGGTGCTCCACGTCGGGGTGCCGCCACCGGTCACGTAGTTCATGTACGTGGTCCAGTTCCAGTGCGGGCCCGGGTCGGTGTGGGTCGCGCCGGGGACCTCGTTGTGGCCGATGATGCCGGTCCGGGTCTTGGGGATGCCGTACTTGTCGCACAGGGCGCGCGTCAGGGCGGCCGAGGCCCGGTACATGGCGTCGGTGAACCACGAGGCGTCGCTGACGAAGCCCTCGTGCTCGATGCCGATGGACCGGTTGTTGTAGGTCGAGTTCCCGGCGTGCCAGGCGACGTCCTTGTCGCGCACCATCTGGGTGATGGCCCCGCTGGAGGACTTGACCACGTAGTGCGAGGAGACCTGGGCGCTGGGGTTCTGGAACCAGGAGATCGTCCCGGCGTACGAGCCCTGGGTGACGTGGATGACCACCCGGTCGATGTTGTAGCTGGTCTCCCGGCTGGAGACGCGGTAGTTGCTGGTGCTGGCCGGGACCCAGGCGGCCGGCGGGTAGTCGGGGCTGGCGACCGCCGCCTGCGCGCTCAGGTCGCGCGCCTTGGCGAGGGCGCCGCGGTCGGCGGTGACCTCCTGCGGCTTGACCTGCACGCCGCGCAGGTCGATGCCGAGGCCGAGCTGCTCGTAGACCGCGTCGGCGTACAGGCGGGCCAGCTCGGGTGAGGCGGCGTTGCCGTACTTGGCCACGGCCTGGTACCAGCGGCCGAGGTCCTTCCTGGCGGTCTCGTCGAGGCCCAGCCCGTCGGCGTGGGCGCGCAGCACGGCCGCGCCGCCGAGGATGTTGGCCTCGTCGTCGGCCTTGAGCCGGTCGGCGGTGAGCCCGGTGAGCTCGGCGGCCTTCTCCAGTGAGTGGTTGGTGGGGTTGCTGACCAGGTGCATCACGCCGTAGCCGCCGCTGGCGCTGGGCTCGCCGCCGTGCCCGTCGAGGTGGGTCTCGGCGTAGGCGAGCGCGACGAGCAGGTCGCGGGGTACGTCGTGCGCGGCGGCCGCCTTGGCGAAGGCCGCGGGCAGCGGGGGCTCCTTGGCCTGGGACCATGCGGGCTGGCCTGCGGCGATGAGGAGGATGGCGAGGATCGAGGTGGCGAGGGCTGCTAATCGCGTGCGGGCGAGAGTCATGGGGTGCTCCTCGTTCACAGGTGACGGGTGCAACCTATGGCAGCTTCTGACTAATGTCGATAATTGACATTACTGCGGAGTTAGGTGAAACTTTTCGCCCCGCGGTCAGGGGTCCCGGAGATTAGGTCCCCGTGAACTTCTGAAAACTATTGCGCTTCCGTGCGAATGCACTGAAACTTCCCTTCGTGACCGCGCTCCTGCGTATCGTCCTGGCGGCGCTCACCGCCGCACTCGTCAGTATCGTGGCCCCTACCTCCGCCGTCGCAGCCGCTTGCACGACAGATCCCGCCATGCCGAAGCGGCAGCTCAGAGCCATGTGGATCTCCTCGGTGGCCAACATCGACTGGCCCAGCCGCACCGGCCTGAGCGTGTCGGCGCAGCAGGCCGAGTTCCGGGCCTGGCTCGACCTGGCCGTGGCCAAGCGCATGAACGCCGTGGTCGTGCAGGTCCGGCCGACCGCCGACGCGTTCTGGCCCTCGCCGTACGAGCCGTGGTCGCAGTGGCTGACCGGCACCCAGGGCGGCAACCCCGGGTACGACCCGCTGGCCTTCATGGTCAACGAGGCCCACGCCCGGAACCTGAAGTTCCACGCCTGGTTCAACCCGTACCGGATCGCCAACCACGACGACCCGTCCAGGCTCGTGGCCACGCACCCCGCGCGGCAGCACCCCGACTGGCGCTTCGCCTACGGCGGCAAGCTCTACTACAACCCGGGCATCCCGGAGGTCCGCGACTTCATCGAGGACGCGATCATGGACGCCGTCTCCCGGTACGACGTGGACGGCGTGCACCTCGACGACTACTTCTACCCCTATCCGGTCAGCGGCCAGGCCATCCCCGACTCCGCGACCTACGCCAGGTACGGCGGCTCGTTCGGCAACGTCGCCGACTGGCGCCGCGAGAACGTCAACCTCCTGGTACGCGAGCTCGACCAGCGCATCCACGCCGCCAAGCCGCACGTGTCCTTCGGCATCAGCCCGTTCGGCATCTGGCGCAACGCCGGCACCCGCTCGGCTCGCCCACCTCGGGGCTGCAGTCGTACGACGCGATCTACGCCGACAGCAGGCAGTGGGTGAAGCAGGGCTGGGTGGACTACCTCGCCCCGCAGATCTACTGGCACATCGGCTTCTCCACGGCGGCCTACGAGGTGCTCACCGCCTGGTGGGCCGACGTGGTCCGGGGCACCGGCGTGCAGCTCGTCATCGGCCAGGCCGCCTACCGCGCGGGCGCCTCGGGGCAGGACGCCGCCTGGCAGGACCCGGCGGAGCTGAGCGACCACCTCTTCGACAACCGGCGACATCCCGAGGTGGCCGGCGACATCTACTTCAGCGCCAAGGACGTCAAGGCGGACCGGATCGGCGCCTTCACCAGGGTCGTCAACGCCCACTACACCAGGCCCGCGCTGCTGCCCGCCCGCGGCTCCGCCGCCGCCCCCGCCGCGCCCTCGATCACCTCGGCGACGCGGGTCTCGAACGGCGTGCAGCTCGCCTGGACGGGCTCGGCCACGGCGTATGCGGTCTACCGGGTGGACGGCTCACCGCCGGCGGCCGACCCGTGCTTCTTCGCCGACGCCCGCAACCTGGTCACCACGACCAGGCAGAAGACGTTCACCGACACGACCGCCGGCGGGCCGGCGTACACCTACTACGTGACCGCGCTCAACCGGACGCACCAGGAGAGCGCCCCGAGCACGGGCAAGGCCGTGGGCTCCGGCGGGGGCGGCCCGTTCAGCGTGGTGATCGACAACGCGGACGCCGGGTTCGCCGCGGGCTCGGCCTGGGGCACCTCCACGTACTCGGCGCAGCTCCACGGCGCGGACTACCGCTTCGCCCCGCCGGTCGCGGCCAGCGATCCGGCCTGGTTCAGGGCGGCCGTCCCGATCGCCGGGAACTACCGGGTGGAGGTGTGGCATCCGGCCGACGCCGGGTACAACAGCGCGACGCCGTACATCGTGGCGGCCTCCGGCGGGAACCAGACCGTCACCGTGGACCAGCGCACGGGGGGCGGGACGTGGCGGAGCATCGGCACGTTCCCGCTCGCCGCCGGGACCTACAACGTGGTCGGGGTGAGCCGCTGGACCTCCACCACCGGATACGTCATCGCCGACGCCGTCCGGATCACCGAGCTCTGATCGGCCACCCGGGGAAGGGTGGGCACGTACGGCGGGTGATCGTACGATGAACCGGTGGACGGTGCCCGCCCGCGACCTGTCGACGCGATCGCGGTCCTGGTCGCGGCAGGCTTGACGCCTGCGACCGGCTATACGGGTCCGGGCCTGGTGATCCTGCTGGCGGGGGCGCTGCCGGTGCTCTGGATGCGCTGCGCGCCCATCGTCGTCGCCTGGGTCGGCGCGGGCACCGCGATCGTGCTGCCGGTGTTGTCGGCGCTCGTCCCGTCCGCCGTTCCGCTTCCCTCCGCCGGCGCCCCGATCTGGCCGCCCGTGTGCGCGTTCGCGGCCTACGGCGCGATGGCGTTCGCGTCCGGGCGGCATCGCCCGCTCTCGCGGTGGGTGCCGGTGATCGTGCTCGCCGCCGCCGTCCTGTCCCTGCCTGACCGGCTCCCGCTGGTGGCCCGCACCGAGGCGGTCATCGCGCTCGCCGTGGTGTACGGCCTCTACACCGCCACCAGGGAACGCCTGCGCGCCGAGCTGGTGGAGCGCTCCGAGCGGGTGGAGCGCGAGCGGCTGGCGGGCGAGCTGCACGACGTCGTCACCCACCGGGTCAGCAAGATGGTGCTCCAGGCGGGCGTGCTGGCCCTGACCGCCGCTGACGACCGGGCCAGGGCGGCGGCCGAGGACATCCGGGCGACCGGCTCCGAGACGCTGGACGAGCTGCGCCACATGGTGGCGCTGTTACGGCGCGGCACCGGCGAGGGGTTCGACCTGGGGCTGCCCATGCCCGACCTGCGGCCGCTGGTGATCGACTCGGCCCGGGCCGGGGTGCCGGCGGAGCTGGCGGTGGACGGAGCGCCGGTGCCCGTCTCGGGGGTGGTGGGGCGGACCGCGTACCTGGTGGTCGAGGCGGCCCTCGCGAACGTGCGCAAGCACGCGCCGGGCGCGGAGGTGCGCGTCACGGTCCGCTACACGCGCGGCTCCGTGCGGATCGCCGTCCGCAACACCGCTCCCCGGCCCGACTCCTGGGTCACCGCCGACGACCCGGGGGTGAACCTGCTCGACCTGCGGCGCCGGGTGGCGGTGGCCGGCGGCACGCTGGAGAGCGGCGTCCAGGAGGACGGCGGGTTCCGCGTCGAGGCGATCTTCCCCACGTCACCGCCATGACTGCGCTGCGATAACCTCGTCGGGTCCAAGCCTGGGGGGTGAATCACGCGGTGCCGGAGCCACTCGACGACGCGGAGCTCGAGCGCCACATGGACGAGACGCTCGCGCGCGTGGAGTCGTTACGGGCCGGGGAGACGCCCCCGGAGCGCGTGCCGGACGCGCCGGAGGCCCGCGGCGAGGCCGAGGACGGGCGGGTGCGCGTGGTCGTCCGCGCCGGGGCCGTCCAGCTCGTCAGCCTCGATCCGCGCCTCCTGCGGCTGCCTCCTGACAGGCTGGCCGAGCTGGTGCGGGAGGCCGCCAACGCGGCGATCGCCGAGCTCCTCGGCCGCCCCACCGCCGACGTGCCCGATCTGGCCGAGCTGGCCAGGACGCTGCACCAGGTCCGCGACGAGGCCCTCTACCAGATGGACGTCATCTCCCGGTCGATCGCCTCGGCGATGGCCAGGATCCGCGAGCGGACCTCCGTGGCCGGCGACCCCCGTCCGCGTGGCCTGGAGGACCTCCTCGACCTGACGCGGCGCAACCTCGACGACGCGCTGGCCGGGGTGGACGGCCTGGCGGAGCCCGTACGCGGAAAGGGCGAGGCCGCCAGGGGGTGGGTGCGCGTGGTGGTGACCGACGGGCGGGTGGAGTCGGTGCGGATCCACCCGAAGGCCATGGTGGAGGGCTCGTACGAGCTGGGCGACCACCTGCGCGCGGCCATGAACGCGGCCTTCGAGGACCTGCCCCGGCGCCGCCAGGGCACCGGCGCGGTGGACCTGGCGGACGTGGCCCGCCGCGCGCGCGAGACGCAGCTCGCCGGCGTCGCGCAGATGCACGCCGCCACCCGCGCGCTGCGCGACATCATGACCAGCATCCAGGGACCGGAGTGAGGTGTTCGGTGGACCCCGAAGGAATCTTGTACAGGCCGGCGGACACCCACCGGGCCGCCACGGGCGTGGGGGCGTCGGCGGAGGAGCTGCGGGCGCGCCTGGCCGCCTTCGAGCGGGAGCTCACCGGCGACGGTGACGCGTTCGGCGCCGACGACCTGGGCGCCGTCATCGGGACGATCTACGGGGCCATCCACCAGATGGCGTTCGAGTCCTACGGCGACAACACGGGTGACATGGGAACGTACGCCCGCAAGCTGCAGGTGACGGGCGTCAACCAGAAGCGCAGCGAGGACGCGGCCGTGGTCGAGATCAACAACGTGCGAAAGATGCTCGGGTAGCCGCCATGGGGATGAAGCTGCCGGCCGGGCTGGCCAAGGTCATGAACCTGACCGGCCGCCAATGGCCGATGAGCGACGAGGAGAAGCTGCTCAGGATGGGCCTGGCCTGGCTCGGCATGAGCGGTGACGTGGGCCGGCTGGCCGGCTCCGCCGGCGCGCTCGCGGCGACGGCCTGGACGGTGCAGGAGGGCGCGAGCGTCACCGCCGCGCACGACGCGTGGGACGGCCCGGACTCGCCGCAGAAGAACCTGCTCGACGGCCTGACCGGCGCGGACATCATCGGTCTGGGGCTGATGGTGTGCGCCGCGATCGTCCTGGTGCTCAAGGTCAACTTCATCGTCCAGCTGATCCAGCTCGCGATCCAGCTCTTCCAGGCGATGGCGGCGGCGCCGGCCACGATGGGGGCCTCCACGCTGCAGGTCCCGATCCTCATGGAGATCACCGGCAGGCTGCTCGACCTGTGCATCACCGTGGCCATGAACGGCGTCATGGGCGGCTGAGGCCGGCTCAGGCCCCGGCGAGCCCGTTCTCGTACTCCGCCAGCGCCGACTCGCGCGAGTGGTAGGAGGGGAACTCGATGACCCGGCCGTCCTCCCGCAGGACCAGCAGCGGCCCCGCGCCCAGCACGCCTTCCTCGGGGTCGCGGGTGCGCAGGTAGGAGAGGGTGGTGTAGACGAACAGCCAGCCGTAGGGGCGCTCGATCGTGGCCTCGTCGTTGACCGCGAACTCCTCCTCGCCCTCCTCGGGAGCGAACTCCCTGGCGACGTAGTCGCGGACGATCCGCTCGGCCTCCGCTCTGGTGATCATCGCTGTCCTCCGTCACCCCGTCCGGTAGAAATCGTACTGGGAGAACCTGGCCGCGTGCGGATTCGTGTCGGCCATGCGCATGAACTGCCCGTCCAGGTACGACATCCGGCCGCCCACGTTGGCCACGTTGTAGACGTGCCCCGCACCCTCGCCGCCGCGCGCCACGATGATGCCGCGGGCGCCGGGGTTCGCCGCGATCAGGCGCTCCACGTCGTCCAGGGAGCTCAAACCCGTCATCCGGTCGCTGGCCAGGCCCTGGTAGGCGCCGCGGGCCTGGGGGATCGGCACGCCCCTGGCCCGGGCGCCGGCGACGGCGGCGCGGCCGGCCAGGATGTCGTCCACCGCCAGGGCGACCTCCGCGCAGTTCCGCTTGTTGCCGGTGGGGTTCACGTGCCGCATGGCGACCCTGGTCTCGTACCTGCCGAGGGGCCGGCCGCCGGCCTCCCGCAGGAGGCGGTCGATCTGCTGGTGGCCCTCCCGCATGGCGGTCTGCTGGGCCGCGGTCAGCGGCGTGTTGCCGCCCTCCAGCAGGTGGACGCGCTGGGGACGCAGCTCGACCAGCGGGATCTGCCCGCGCCGCCGCAGCGCGTAGCGGGCGGCCTCGTCGTCGACCCCGGCCAGCAGCTGGGGGCCGCGCCGCCCGCCCCCGCGGGCCGCCCTGCTCCTGAACCAGGGCGCCGCCTTGCGGAAGAGGCCCAATGCCGCCCCACCGAACTTCGCCATCCGGGATGTATAGCACGATCCCGGGCGTCGTATCGGAGGGTCAGCGGCTGTAGATCACCGACAGGAACCGCACCAGCACCGCCTCCCGGGCGGCGGCGGGCAGCGCGTCCAGGACGGCGTTGACCACCGCCATCTCCGGTTGCCCGGCGCCCGGCCGCAGGTCCACCCCGACCGACGCGCTCAGCTCGGCGAACGTGGCGTCGTCCAGCGCCTCCAGGTCCAGCCCCGCGACCAGGTCCACCAGCCCGTCGGGCAGCACGGCGGGGCCGCGCTCGCGGGCGGCCGCGGCCGACTCGGCGATCACCTTCAGCATGGCCTCGACCCCGGCCAGCGTGACCCCGGTGACCGTGATGTGCAGGTTGGCCGGGATGCCGGCGTAGGAGAGCTGCGGCTGCAGGAACCAGCCCCGCGCCCGGGCCTCGTCCGCCAGCACGAACACGTCGATCCCGTCACCTGCGAACGCCACCAGCGACGACTCCGGCGCCCCCAGCACCCGCAGGCCGGGGATCGCCGCGATGCCCTCGCGCAGCCGGTCCGCCGCCTCCAGGGTGGCCCGGCCCAGCTCCACGTAGCCCTCGCGGCCCAGCGCCTGCAGCGTGGCCCAGGCGCCGCCGAGCGGGCCCGCCGACCGGGAGCTCTGCACGGTCGCGTTGATGATCGTGTAGCCCGGCCAGGCGGCCGAGGCGAAGTACGCCTTGCGGCGCATCGCCGGATCGGCGAAGAGCAGGACCGAGGCGCCCTTGGGGGCGTACCCGAACTTGTGCAGATCGCAGGAGATCGACGTGACCCCGGGCACGGACAGGTCGAACGGCGGGATCGCCGCCCCCGCCGCCCGCAACCACGGCAGCAGCCACCCGCCCACGCACGCGTCCACGTGGAACGGCACGCCCGCCGCCGCGGCCACGGCGCCGATCTCCTCGATGGGGTCGATCACGCCCTGCGGGTAGGACGGCGCGGAGGCCACGACCAGGACGGTGTCGGCGCCGATCGCCTCCTCGACGTCGCGGGCCCGCACCTTGTACGTCTCCAGGTCCACCGGCACGGCGACCACCTCGATCCCGAGATAGTGCGCCGCCTTGTGGAAGGCGGGGTGGGCGGTGACCGGCAGCACCAGGTTCGGGCGGTCCCGGCCGGCCAGGTCGCGCGCGGCCTTCACGGCCAGCATGATCGACTCGGTGCCGCCGCTGGTGAAGATGCCGTGGCCGCCGCCGAGTAAGTCCGCGACCGCGCCGACGACCTGCCGCTCCATCTCGACCACGCTGGGGAAGGCGGTCGGGTCGAGGCAGTTGACCTCCAGCATCTCCAGGTACGCCCGGGTCGCGGCGTCGTTCACCTCGGCCCGCCCGGTGTCGTAGACGTAGGCGGTCACCTGGCCGCCGCGCACGGGCAGGTCGTGCTCCTTGAGCCGGGCCACCTCCGCCAGCAGGTCTTCGGCGGTCCTCCCGGCCGGGGGCAGATTCACACGCTCTCCTTGTTCCTCGTGGGGGCGAGCCGGCCGTACCGGACGACGAACGGCAGGCTGATCAGCATGAGCAGGGCGGGCAGCGCCGTGAACCCGAGCAGCACCCCGGTCAGCGCGCCCGGCGGCTGGGCGACCGGCGACTCGACCGGCGCCGAGGCGAACCCGGACACGGACAGCACCAGCGCGAACAGTCCCGGTCCGAGCGCCAGCCCGGCGGTCTCGCCCGCCGTCCACAGCCCGGTGAACGCGCCGGCCTGCGCGTGCCCCGTGCGGGCGGCGTCGGCGTGCACGGTGTCGGGCAGCATCGACAGCGGCAGCAGTTGCAGCGCCGCGTAGCAGACCCCGGCCAGCGCGGTCAGCACCAGCGTCGCGGCCAGGCCACCCGCCGAGATGGCCGGGATCAGCGCGACCGCGACGCCGCAGAAGCCGAGCGAGGCGGCCAGGTAGCAGCGCACGGGCCCGTGGACGCGCGCCAGCCAGGCCCAGCCGGGCACGGCCAGCATGCTCGGGCCGACCAGGCACACGAACATCACCGAGGTCAGCCCGTAGTCGCCCAGCCGGTACGAGGCCACGTACGGCGCTCCGGCCAGCATCACCGCCACGGCCAGCGCCTGCGTCACGAAGGCCGCCAGCAGCACGAAGAACGGCAGGTTGCCCCTGGCCAGGCGGAAGGCGGCCACCGGGCCGAGTGGC
Source organism: Nonomuraea sp. KM90 (assembly GCF_052246675.1). Lineage (NCBI taxonomy): Bacteria > Bacillati > Actinomycetota > Actinomycetes > Streptosporangiales > Streptosporangiaceae > Nonomuraea > Nonomuraea sp. KM90. The sequence goes on from NZ_JBQQCB010000028.1 coordinate 76,548, forward strand.
CGGGGTCCCGGCCTGGACGGCACCCAGCGGGTGGCCAGCGTCGCGGCGGCCAGCGCCACCGCCATGACGGCGCCGATCGCCACGCCCATCACGGCGTACCCGGCCCGGCCCCCGCCCGCCAGATCGACCACGGCCGGGGCCAGCCCGCCGGCCACCAGGATGCCGACCGTCAGGCACACCACCCGCCAGGACATGATCCGCGTCCGCTCGCCCCGGTCGGCCGACATCTCGGCGGGCAGGGCCACGTACGGCACCTGGAAGCAGGCGAACGCGCTGGCCGCGACCAGGAACGCCGCCCCCGCCCAGACCGCCCCCGGGACGTCCCCCGGCACCGCGAACATCAGCGCGAACGCCACCGGCAACGTCACCGAGCCGATCGTCAGCAGCCGCGTCCTGCGGCCCGTCCGCACGGCCTCGCGGTCGCTGGCGGCGCCGACCAGCGGGTTGAGCAGCACGTCCCAGATCTTGGGCGCGACCAGCACGGCGCCCGCCACGGCCGCGGGGACGCCGAGCATGTCGGTCAGGTAGTACAGGAGCAGCAGGCCGGGGACCGCCGAGAACACGCCGGTGCCGACGGAGCCGATCCCGTAGCCCAGCAGCCGGCCCCGGCCCAGCCGCGCGGCGGTCACCGGGGGTCGCCAGGCAGGCCGAGCGTGCGGTGCAGGGTCAGGTGCAGGTGGGCGCGGAAGCGGCGCAGCGCGGCCCGGTCGCCGGCCGCCCGGCGGCGGCCCTCGGCGTCGAGCACCCCGCCCTTGGCGAAGCCGTGCACGGACCAGATGACCGTCCAGACGGTGTATTCGAGATCCACGTCCGCGGAGATCAGCCCGGTCTCGACGGCGGGGCGCAGCGCGCCGGTCACCGCCGACAGCAGCGGCTGGACGTACTGGCGCTCCAGCTCGGTGATGTCGCTGGCGTCGGAGAGCCAGCGGTGCATCCACAGGGCGGGCACCTCGGGGTTGTCCACGCAGAAGTCGAGGTAGTCGTCGGTCAGCCGGTGGATGGCGGTCACGGGGTCGTCGCCGGGCAGCCGGCCGAGCGCCGTCTCCAGCGCCGCCTTCTCCGCCCGGTGCGCGGCCTCCATGACGGCGAGATACAGCTCCCGCTTGCCGCCCACGTGATAGTTGACGGTGGCGATGTTCAGCCCGGCGGCCTCGGCGATCTGGCGCGTCGAGGTGCCGTCGTAACCGAGCGCCGCGAACAGCTGCGTCGCGACCTTGAGGATCAGGCCGGCCTGTGTGCTCTCCGCAGGGGTCATGCGACCGAAGGTAGTTCGGTCACCCCCTCTCGGTCAATCACTTGATGGAGAGCGCTCAGTCCGGCGCCCAGTACTTCTCCATGAGCTGGTCCAGCTGCCGGACCATCGGCTGCCAGCTCGCCGGGAGGCTGTAGCGGCTGGCCCGCCGCTTGTCGTAGGCCAGCGTGTACTTGATGAAGTCCGCCCCCGGCGGCTGTACCTCCGAGCGCCCGATCCGCAGGTGCCTCAGGTGGGCGCGCAGCCGGCGCTTCTCCTTGGCGGTCAGGCACTTGTCGATGGTCGGCCCCGTACGCCGGCTGAGCCGCACGCACCCGTTGCCGTAGACGATCACCCGGTCGTCCAGCCCCGCGAAGCCGCCCTGCTTGCGGAAGTCCACCAGCGCCTTCCTCGGCGCCACCCCGGCCTGCGCCGCCGGGGCCATGGACGTGCTCGGTGCCAGCAGGAGCACGGGCAGGAGTACGATTCTCCAGATCCTCATGCCCTCTTGGACGTTTCCCGGCCCCGAACGGCTCACCGCGGCATCCCCTGGGCGTACGGCGGTTGGGCGTACGCCCAGGGGATCACCGTGCTACTTGCAGCGCGCGCCGTTGAGGTGGAACACCTCGGGCGCCGGGTTCGGGCCGGCGGCGTTCGTGCCGTTGAACCCGAACGTCACCTTCTGGCCCGGCTTGATCTTGCCGTTCCAGCCCAGCGCCTTGGCCGTCACCACCGAGCCCGACTGCGCCAGCGTCGCGCCCCAGGCGTGCCCGGCCCGCTGGCCGCTCAGGAACGACCAGCGCAGGCTCCAGCCGTCCACCGCCTGCTTTCCGGTGTTCTCGATCACGACCTGCGCGGTGAACCCGCCGGGCCACGAGCCGTGCGCCGAGTAGCCGACCCGGCAGTCCGAGCGCTCGCTCTTGTCCGCCAGGAACGCCGCGACCCAGGCCAGCGGGGAGTTCCAGTTGATGGTCAGCTCGTTCGTGGCCCACGACTCGATGTGGTCGATGTAGCAGAACTGCGGCTTGCAGCCCTGGAGCAGGCGCTGCGCGAGCGGGTCCTGGATGCTGGAGTTCGGGCCGCCGGCCAGCGTGCCGATCGGCGGGTTGGGCAGCTCGGGGTCGAGCTGGCGGGCGTACCAGCGGCTGTGCTGGTTCTTGGAGGCCACCTCGCCGTAGCCGGTCACGTACGACTGGTTGAGCGCGTTGCGGCCCAGGATGTAGTCCATGCCCTCGCGGACGGCCGCCCGGTACTTCTCGTGGCCGGTCAGGTCGTACGCGGTCGCCACGACGACCAGGTTGTTCAGCACCAGGTTGTTGGAGCCCCAGTCGAAGTCCGGCGGGTTGTACGGCAGCCCGTACGGGTGCTCCTTCTGGATCGCGAGATACTTCTCGGCACCCTCGATCACCGACTGCCGCACCCGTGCCCGGTCGGGCAGCGCGTTCGGCACGGTGGCCAGCTCCAGGCGGCCGAGCTGGGCGGTGTTGCCCCAGTCGAAGCCGCGCTCGCGCCAGACGTCGCCGGTGTGGTGCGGCGAGGCCAGCACGAAGTCCCTGAACTCCTTCTCGCCCGTCGTGATGTACAGCTCGGCCGCCGCCCAGTAGAACTCGTCGCTCACGTCGCCGTCGCTGTAGGCGCCGCCGCCGGTGCCGTCGTTCGGGTCGGCGTACTTCTCCGGGTTCGCCCTGGCGGCCGCCCACGCCTTGCGGGCCGCCTTGAGGTTGCTGGCGGCGAACGCGGCGTCGTACGGGGCGTACAGCCGGGCCGCCTGCGCCGCCGTCGCGGCCAGGTTGAGCGTGGCGGCCGTGGAGGGCGGGTGCAGCTCGCGCAGCTGCGGGTCCAGGTGGGGCAGCAGGGGGAGGCCGGTCCAGTTCTGGTCGTGGATCTTGTGGTGCGCCATCCCGGCGTACGGTTTGCCGTCCGGCACCTGCATGCTCAGCAGGAACTCCTGCTCCCAGCGGGCCTCGTCCAGGATGTCCGGCCGGCCGTTGCCGCTCTCGGGGATGTTCAGCTGGCCGTCCGTGAACGCCGCCCGGTCCCGCTCGTACGCGGCCATGAGCTGGTGGACGGAGATGCCGCCGTTGACGACGTACTTGCCGTGGTCGCCGGCGTCGTACCAGCCGCCCTTGACGTTCAGCGTGTAGTCGCAGACGCCGGGCTGGCACGGCACGTCCACGTCGCCCTGGTTCGGCGCGGCGTTGACGTGACCGGCCGGCCGGCCGTACCCGGGCCGGAGGCTGTCGAGGATCTCGATCCCGCTGCGCTGGGTGTAGTAGAACTTGAGCGCGTCCGAGGGGAGCCGGTCGTAGATGTCCGCCCTGATGTCGAACGGCCTGCTCGTCTCGCCGTCGGCCGTCAGCGTGTAGCCCTCGCCGGGCTTGCGGTACGCGCCGAAGTCGAGCGTGTGCACGTTCTGGCCCGAGCTGGCGTCCACGCCCCTGGGGGTGGTCCGGCCGCTCGCCACGGTCTCCTTCTCGGCGTTCCTGAGCTCCCAGTCCAGGGCCTCGGTCGCGGCGGTGACGACCGTGGCCTTCTTGGGCCCGGCGGGCAGGTAGCCGACCATGTTCACCCGCACGCGCGGGCCGGTGTCAGGCTCGTAGACCTCGGGTTCGGCGCCGCCCTTGAGCGACACGTCGTCCATGCAGAACCTCCAGGGCTCGACGCTGCCGCCCAGCTGGAACACCACCTGGGCGTTCGGCAGCGACGCGGGGGCGGTGAACGTGTAGGAGTAGCTGTTGCCCGAGACGCTCATCTCCGGCGCGGCCGACAGGTACTGGGTCCAGGGGTCCACCGGTAGTTGGATCAGCGCCCGGCCGACCTTGGCCGGGGTCGCGGCGGCGAAGAACCGGTAGGCGTACGTCTCGCCTTCCACCAGCGGGATGTCGTTCTGGCCGATGATGACGTCCCACGGGTTGGCGGTGCCGCCGGGGATGTCGGCGCACAGCCGGCCGCCGTCCACCGCGAGGGTGACGTTGCCGGTTCCCCACCAGGGGGCGGTGCCGGTGTCGAAGGTGCCGTTCACGATCTGCTCGGGTCCCTCGTCGGCCGCCGCGTGCGCGGCCGGGGCGGGGGACAGGGCGACCATGGTGAGGAGGGCCAGTAAGGCGGCCCGGCATCGGGTCATGGAGGTCCTTCAGGGGGTTGGGAGCGCTCCCAAAAATGGCGCGAATCCGATCCTCCTTTCCCGCCGCCGCGCCGTCAACGGCTGCGCACCGCCCGGCCCGGAAGACTGTGAAACTTTCATGCCCCGGTGGGCAGGGGGAGCCTGTGCGCGTCGCGAACCTGAGGGGCCGTGTCCCCTGACCGCCGGCTCCGTTTGGGGGTCCCGCTGTCCCTGTCCGGCCGGCACGCCCGGTTCGGGCGGCAGGCGGCGCTCGGGCTGGAGGTCTGGGGGGCTCTCGGCGCGTCCGTGGACGTGGTCGTCGAGGACGATCGCAGCGATCCGGACGTGCTGGAGGGTGCCGTACGGCGGCTGGCGGGGCGGTGCGACCTGCTGCTGGGGCCGTACTCGACGCAGCTCGCGCGCCGGGCGGGGCGCGTCGCGGCGGAGCTGGACCGGCTGGTCTGGAACCACGGGGGTTCCGGTGATGACGTCGAGACGGCGCATCCCGGGCATGTCGTGTCGATACCGGCACCGGCCGGCCGTTATGCCGAGCCCTTCGTCCGGCACCTGGTGGACGGCGGCGACCGGACGCGGCTGCTGATCGTCCAGGGCAGGGGCCGCTTCGGGCGTCAGGTGGCGGACGGGGCGGAGCGGCTGGCGGGCGAGGCGGGCATCCCGGTGACCCGCGCGGGTCCCGGTGAGGTGCCGGCCGGCGGGCCGTGGAATCTCTTCTGCGCGGGGTCCTTCGACGAGGACGTCGAGATGATCAGGCGGGCCCGGGCGGGCTCGCGGGTCATGTGCGCCGTGGCGGCCGGGGTGCGGGAGTTCGGGGCGGCTCTCGACGAGCCGGGCGGGATCTACGGTGTCGGGCAGTGGTTCCCCGGCAGCGGGGGTGAGGCTTGCCTGGGGATCTCCGAGCGCGAGTTCCTGGACGCTTACCGCGTCCGGGTCGGGCGGTTGCCCGACTACCCCGCCGTGCAGGCGGTGGCCGCGGCGATCATCGCCACCCACTGCGCACTCCGGGCGGGGGGAGCCGGGCGGGAGGAGCTGTGGGCCGTGGCCGCCGGGTTGGAGACGAGCACGCTGTTCGGTGCCTTCGCGATCGATCCGCGAACGGGCGCGCAGACCGCCCACCGGGCGGTGCTCACCCGGTGGGCCGCCCGGGAAGCAGCGGCCGGCCTTCCGGCACGGCCGGTCCTGGTCGCGCGGCGGGGGCGATAGGCCCCGGGGGCTGAGGGTGCGGTGCGCGGTGCGCGACGGGTCGTCGGGGCTGAGCGTCCTGTCCGTGAGGTGCGATGGGCTGAGCGTCCGGTTCGCGGTGGGCACGGCCGAGGTGCCGGGCGACCTCCTCGGCCCTGCGGCGGTCGTACGGTGCCGCCAGGCGGTCGGCGGCGGCCACGGCGTGCTCGGCCGCCCTCCTCGCCGCCCTGTCCCTGCCCGCCGTGGCCAGCGCGAGGGCGCGGGCCCAGCCGATCCTGGCCGCCGCCCCCGGGTTGCGGGCCGCGTACCGGGACAGGTGGGCGGCGAGGCGGCGCGCGACGGCCCTGTCCGGCCCGGGGTCCAGCGACCAGAGCAGCTCGGCGAGGCCGGCCCAGCATTCGAGCATGCCGGGCTGGGCCGCCGGCAGCCGCTCCGCCAGCGCCAGCGCGTCCACCAGCGCCTGGCGGGGCGTGGGGCGGTCCGGGCAGGCGGCGGCGATCGGCGGGTCGAAGCGGGTGGGGGCGGTCAGCAGGTCGAGGCGGGCGGTGGCGGTCAGCAGGCGCATGTCCTGCACGATCCGCATCACCCGCCCGTCCCGGAGGCCGAGCTCCTTCTCGTACGCGACGCGCCGGTCGGTCGAGGCGCGGGCCGCCGCCACCAGCTCCCGGACGTGCTCCACCGGCACCCCGTCCACCCGCAGCAGCGCCTCCGCCCTGCCCGTCAGGCACCAGTAACGGCCGATGTCGTCCCCGCCCACGCGCTTGACCGACAGCTCCTCCGTCTCCGCGAACAACTCCGCCGCCACCCCGAAGTCACCCCGCCACAGCGCGGTCTCGGCCAGCATGCCCGCGCAGTTCTCCGCCATCCGCGGGTCGAGCGTCCTGGCCCTGCCCTGGGTGAACGAGCGGTGGGCGGCGTCGAACGCGCCCGAATGGAGCTGGTCGAGGCCGCGTGCCAGCAGGGCGCGGTTGGCGGCGTCGGTGGGGTGCCCGATGCCGGCCAGGGCGCGGTCGGCGAGCCTGCCGTAGCGGTCGGCCAGGCCGTGACGTCCCGCCATGCGGCCGATCGTGGCGAAGTTCGCGTAGGCCTCGGCCCGCAGGGCGGGGTCGTCCGCCCGCTCGGCGGCGTTGAGCTGGCGCAGCGAGGCCACCAGCATGGTGGGCAGGTCATGCTGGTGGTAGGCGAGCCTGGCCAGCAGCGTCAGCGCCTGCGCGGCCTCGGGACCCGCCGGATCCGTCCGCGCGGCCGGCGCGAAACGCCTCCAGCCACCGCCGGATCCGCTGAGGGACAGGAGGCGGTGTGTGGCCTGGCGGGCCGCGGCGCGGGTCATCGCGGCGACGCGGGTGGCGGGGGAGTCGGGAAGGGGCTCGCCGAGAATGGCGAGCGCCTGGTTCGCCAGCTGAGCGGCCTCGCGCTCCCTGGCCATCTGGTACGCGCTGACCCCGGCCATCCACGACCACCGCGCCCGCAGGTGCGCCGGCTGCCCCGGACGGGCGAGGTGGCGGCGCACGACGGCCCCGGACTCCTCGTACAGGCGTAATCGCAGGCACAGCGTCCAGTAGCGGTCCAGGAAGCCGGGCTCGCCGGAGACCGTCCAGGCCAGCCGGATGTTGTCCATCTCCGCGCCGAGCACGTCGGTGGCCTCGGTGTCCGAGGCGTCGTGGAGGGCGGGGGCGTGCCGGTCGAGCAGGCGGGCGAAGTGGGCGGCGTGACGGGCCCGCACCGGGGAGCACTCCGGGAGGCGGGCGGCGGCGAACTGCTGGACGAGCGGGTGGATGGTGTAGCGGCCGGCGGGCGTGAGCTCGATCATGCTCTGGTCGACCAGCAGGACCAGCACCTCGGGGGTGGTGCCGGCCACCTCCAGGGCCGAGCACAGCGTGCAGCCGCCCCTGAACACCGACAGCGCCGCCAGCGCCTCCTGCGCGGCCGGCTCCAGCAGGCGCCAGGACGTCTCGAAGACCGTGCGCATGCAGGCGTGCCGCGCGCGGGCGGCGGGCCCGGCGGCGGACAGCAGGCCGGGGTCCACGCCGAGGCGCTGGGCCAGGTCGGCGCACGGCACGGCCCGGAGCAGGCCGGCCGCGAGCTCGATCGCCAGGGGCAGGCCACCGGTGGCGGCGCAGATCGCGGCCACGCGCGCGGCCTCGCGTTCCGGGTCGAACGCCGGCCGGGCGGCCAGCGCCCTGGCCACGAACAGGGACTCGGCGGCCGGCGCCGGCAGGCCCTCCACGGCGACCGTCACCTGGCCGGGCAGGTTCAGCCGCCGCCTGCTCGTCGCCAGGATCCGCACGGCCGGGGCGGTCCGCAGGATCTCGCCGATGACCCGGTCGAAGGCGGGGAGGTGCTCGAGGTTGTCGAGGACGAGGAGGAGGTGACGCGTGGCGAGGGCCGACAGCAGGAGGTCCGCGGCGGGGCGCGGCGGTGAGAGATCCACGCCCAGGCGGCGCGCGAGCGTGGTGACGGCCGCCTCCGGCCGCACCCCGGCGAACGACACGAACGCCGTCTCCGTCCTCGGCGCGAAGGCGGCTCCAGCTCTCGGCGCGATTGCGGTCTCGGCGCCGGGCCGGGTCTCGGCGGCGGCGGCGATGGCCAGCCGGGTCTTGCCGATGCCGCCCGGCCCCAGCAGGGTGACCAGGCGTTCGCGGGCCAGCAGCGCTCGCAGCCGGTCCACCTCGGCCGCCCGGCCGACCAGCTCCGTGCCGGGCACGGGCACGGCCGCGCGGCGGGCGGGCACCGGCCGGGGCACGAGGTCCCGCCGGAGAGCCACCGTCTCCGGCGCGGGCGACACGCCCAGCTCGTCCGCCAGCCGCCGCCGCAGCTCGTCATAGCAGGCCAGCGCCGCCGCCCGGTTGCCCGCCCGGGCCAGGGCCGACATCAGCAGCCGGTGCGCCTCCTCGTCGTACGGATCGAGCGTGGCCACGAGGCGCGCCAGCCGTACCGTCCGGTCGGGTTCGTCACCGTCCCCGGAGCGTACGAGCAGCCCGCGCAGCAGTTGCCGCACCCGCTGCCGCTCGCACTCCAGCCACCCGGCGAAGGCGGGCGCGTCACAGAAGGAGACCCCGTCCATGAACGGACCGCGCCACAGCCGCAGCGCCTGCGCCACGGTCGCGGCCCGGTTGAGCTCCCGGTGGTCGACGTAGCAGCCGTCGCCGGCGCGGAAGCGTACGTGCTCGCGGGTGATGTCGAGCCAGCCGCCCACCTCCCTGCGCAGCTCCGACAGCGCCAGGCGCAGGCTGCCCCGGGCGTTGGCGTCGGGGCGCTCGCCCCACAGCAGCCCGGCCAGCTCGGTCCGGGAGCGGGGCCCGGGGGTGGCGGCGAGATAGCAGAGCAGGGCGCGGCTCTTGGCGGAGCGGATGCCCAGAGGTGCCCCGCCGACGGACAGGTCAGGCGTGCCCAGCAACAGCAGGGTCAGCGAGTCTCCCATAGAGCCGGAGGGTAGGCGCGAGCCCGCCTCCCGACTGTGTCAAACGGTACGTACGGCATGTGCTCTCCACTACTGACCTGGGCTCTCACGATGCGCTCACGCGGCCTGCCGCAGCCTGAGGCCGTGTTTCGCGAACGTCGCGAGACGCCGGTGAAAGCCCTCGAAGGAGACAGCATGCGCTCTCACAAGCTGATCGTCTCGCTCGGACTGGTGGCGGGGCTGGCGGTGCCGGCCGCGCTGGCCGCGAGCCCGGCCGCCGCGGCCAGCCAGTGCCGCGTGGAGCTCTACGACATCGACAATCTCAACATCGCCGAAAGGGACGGGAAGGACGAGCTCCGCTTCCTGGTCGGCGGGAACCTGTTCCCCAACAACAGCTACTACAACATGTACAACGGCGGCGACGGCGACCCCGGCGACTTCGGGTACCCGTCCACCGTCGTCACCAGCACGGGGACCGTGTCCTTCAACCTGCGCGAGGTCCAGCCGCCCGCCGTCGGCATGGGCGACAGCCTCGGCTCCGTGGTCGCCCACGGCACGGTGTGCGCCCCGCTCGCCGTCGGCGCGGTCGACTACGAGGAGGACTACATCGACGGCACCCACGAGACCTTCTACTCCTACCGGGTCAAGCTCAAGCTGACCGGCCTGTGACCGATCCGGCATGAAGCCCCGCCGCGTCCCGGCGGGGCTTCACCAATTCCGGATGTTCTGGGAGGGTTCGAGCGTGGTCCGCGCCCTCACCCTGGCCGGGTGCCCCGTGCACGAGCTGCTCGACCGCCAGGCCGCCAGGCTGGCCAGACGGCTCGTACGCGGCTTCGCCGAGCAGATCCCCCTCTACCGGCGGCTGCCGAAGGAGGCGCTCGACGGCGACATCACGGCCATCACCGAGCACAACCTGCGCCTGATCTCGCGCGTCATCCGCGACCGCCGCCCGCCCGCCAGGGCCGACCTGGCGCCGCTGCGCGAGTCGGCGGCCCGCCGCGCCCAGGAGGGGGTGCCGCTGGAAGCCCTGCTCGCGGCCTACCACCTCGGGGCCCGCATGGTGTGGGAGGAGCTGTTCGCCGGGGCGGGGCCGGGGGACGTGAGCGACGTTCTGGAGGCCGGGCGCATCATCCTGCTCTACATGGAGGCGGCGACGACCGCCGTGGGCACCGCCTACCTGGAGGAGCGCGAGAGCCTGCTCAGCCAGGAGCAGCACGCCATGCACGCCACCGTCTCCGCGCTGCTCTCCGGTGACCGGGCGGCCCTGGCGGGGGTCCGGCTGGCGCCGCGCTACCTGGTCCTGGCCGTCGCGGCCGGCCGGCATCCCGACGAGGACGGGCCCGGCGGCGCGATCGCCGCGCGCCGCAAGCTGCACCGGATCAGCACCGCGCTCCAGCGGCACGTGACCGAGCCGGTGCTGCCCGCGCTCGACACGACCGGGGGGCTCGTGCTGGTCCCGCTCCAGGGCACGAAACCGGCCGTCGGCGAGCCGGTCCAGGAACCCGGCGAGCCGTACCAGGGCGCGGAGCCCGCGGTCGGCGAGCTGGCGGCGGCGGCGGGCAAGGCGGCGGGCGTGCCGGTGTGGCTGGCGGCCGAGTGCGCGCCGCCGCAGGGGGTGCCGGCGGCGGCGCGGCTGGCCGAGGAGGTGCTGGAGGTGGTACGCGTCTTCGAGCAGCCGCCGGGCGCCTACCGGCTGGCCGACGTGCTGCTCGAATACCAGCTCACCCGGTCGAGCCAGGCCACGGCGCTGCTCGCGGGGCTGCTCGACCCGCTGCTCGACAACCCCGACCTGCTCAGGACGCTCACGGTGTACCTGGACACGGGCCTCGACCGGCGGCGCACCGCCGAGCTGCTGCACGTGCACCCGAACACCGTGGACTACCGCCTGCGCCGGGCCGTCAGCCTGACCGGGCTCGACCCGGTCGACCCGGCGCACCTCCAGCGGATCGGGGCGGCCCTGGCCGCCCGCCGTCTCACCGGCCTTCGGTGAGACACCTCATAGGGCCTCGGTGACCGCGGCCGTCACGGCTGTGGCGAAGCCGCGCATGCCGAGCGCGTTCGGGTGGAACGGCGCGGCGGGCGAGGCCGGGACGTACGGCTCGATCCACCGCACGCCGGGCGCCGTGCACGGGTCGTGGCCGACGCTCGGGGTCTGCAGGTCGATGAAGCCCACCCCCGCGGCGGCGGCCTGCTCGGCCAGCATCTGGTTGAAGTACGTCAGCGTGGTCCTGATGTAGTTGGCGTCCGACCGGATGATCGGGACACGCGGGTAGCAGCCGTTGGGCGGCGCGTACGTGGCGTAGCCGACGACGAAGACCCGGGCCTGCGGGGCGCGGGCGCGGATGTCGCCGACCAGGGTGGTCAGCCGAGGCCGCAGCGCGTCGGTCTCGACCCGCCACTTGTCCTGGCCGTTCACGATGTAGTCGTCGTTGCACGCGTCGCCGACCGGCGGGGGCAGCAGGTTCAGGCAGTCCTCGATGAAGTCGGTCAGCCCGAGGTCGTTCGCGCCGATCTGCACCGTGACCAGCGTGGTGTCCTGGCTCAGCGCGTCGAGCTGGGGCGCCACGTCGCCGAGGTCGGTGCTCTGCGACTCGTACATGTCCCTGGTGTCCGCCCCGGAGCAGGTCACGTCGCGGAACGTGGCCGCGCCGATGGCCTGGGCGGTCAGGCGGGCGTAGTTGCGGTCGGAGCGCCAGCAGCCGTAGTCGGGGCCGATCTGGTTCGGCACGAGCGGTCCAGAGGCGGCCGAGTCGCCCAGCGCCACGTACACCTCCGCCTGTGCGGCGTGGGCGGGCGGCGCGAGGCCCAGGGCGAGCCAGACCGCGGCGAGCATGATGATCATCCGTCGGACCATGAGGACTCCTTCCGGCAGGGGTGGGGGTGCGGAATCCGTGGTCGGTCAGCGGCGGAAGGGGCCGGTCACCTCGTACGTGATGCCTCCGGTGCCCGCGGCCTCGCCGCTGGTGCCGCGCTGGGAGGAGAAGTAGAGCCGGCTGCCGTCAGGGGAGAAGGCCGGGCCGGTGATCTCCGAGCTCGCCTGGCCGTCGAGGCGCATGACGGGGGCCACGACGCCGTCGGGCGTGATGATGTTGATCTCCATGTTGCCGCCGTCCTCGGCGACGTAGAGATCGCCCGACGGGCGGCCGGTGATGTTGTCCACGCCGTCGAGCGTGCCCGTGCCGTCGTAGACGGCGGTCACGGTCTGGCGGGCGGTGTCGTACGCCCAGACCCTGCGGTCGCCCTTCGCGGTGAAGTAGCAGATGCCCGCCGCGTAGTGGCAGCCCTCGCCGCCGTTGAAGTGCCGGGCGGCCGAGACCTGGTGCCTGGTCTGGCGCTCCAGCACGGCGGGCGACGGGTCGGGGACCGGGCGCCACTCCACGGCGTCGCCGCCGAGGCCGCACAGCACGTCGAGCCGGCCGCTGGACAGGTCACCCCAGGTCGTGGGCGTGAAGCGGTAGAAGCAGCCGTCGGACTCGTCCTCGGTCAGGTAGATCACCCGGTGGTCGGGGTCGCAGGCGGCGGCCTCGTGCTTGAAGCGGCCCATGGCGGGGCGGGACTGGGCGGAGCGGGCGCCGTACGGGTCGGTCTCGTAGACCCGGCCGCGGAAGATCTCCTCGCACGACAGCCAGGTGTTCCACGGGGTCGCGCCGCCCGCGCAGTTGAGGTTGGTGCCGCTCAGGATCCGGTACGCGCGCTCGATGGAGCCGTCCGCCCTGAACTTGATCGCCGAGGCCCCGCCGATCAGCGGCACCTCGGAGTTGGACACGTAGATCCAGCCGGCGCCGTCGGCGAAGCAGGCGCCGCCGTCGGGGGCCGGGTGCCAGAGCGTGCCTCCGACGCTCCGGCCCGACCTGGCCACGACGCGGCCGGTGAACCCGGCGGGTAACGCCATGCCGTTGGCGTCGGGCGCGCCGAGCGGCCCGTACGGGCTCGCCCCCGCCGACACCGAGGCCACCGCCTCGTGCCACACCGCCCCCGAGAAGGCCACCGACGCGGACATGGCTGTGATGAACGTACGGCGGCGCATGGCGGCTCTCCACTGGTCGCGGTTCGATTCGCAGACAAACGATGAGCCATGCTCGTCATTCTGTGAACTGGACAGCGGAGTAAATGTCGGCGGTCAAATCTGTGACGCCTCACAAACCGCCGCGAATCAGGGTGAACCAGGCCGCCACATCGGCCAGAACAGCGCCCCGTCCGGCAACGCGAACGGCTCCCGCGCCTCGTAGCCGTGCCGCGCGTACAGGTCCCTGTTGCGCGGGTCGCTGGCCTCCAGGTACGCCGGCAGCCCGCCCAGCCGGGCGTGGTGGTAGCGCAGCAGCGCCGTGCCGAGCCCCTGGTTCTGCCGGTCCGGGTGCACCGCCAGGAAGGCCAGATAGTGGTGCGGCGACGACGGATGGTTCTTCTCGAACAGGTCGTCCAGCACCCGGAAGCGCTCGACCCACTCGCCCGTGGCCTCGGCCAGCCGGCGGTCGTAGTCGAGCGGTCCGGGCAGCGGAGACGTGTGCGGGAACCACACGGCGACCGCCGCGTCGTCGATGAGGTGGACCTCCCCGTGTTCGAGGGCGTGGTCGACGAAGATGCGGAAGTCGGCGGTCATGATCCGGTGTCGCGACCGGCGGTCGGGCACCAGGTACGCCATGGGCCTCAGCCCGGCGAAAGCGGTCGCGACGAGCTCGGCGGCCCGCCCGGCGTCCGCGGCCGTGGCCGCGCGCACGGCGGGCCGGATCGCGAACGTCTCGCCCGCGGTGCGGTCGAGTGGCGGCCAGGCCGCGAAGGTGTCTCCCATGAACCCAGGTCTCCTCTCCTCGGTCATGCGGTGTCCTGGGCGCCGCCGGCGGACGTGGCCGCCTTGGCGCCCATCCCAACCGCAGCGTAGACGCCGGGTTGCCGGGCGCGCAGCACCAGGGCCCACACCACGCCCAGCACGGCGGCCACGCCGTAGGCGGCGGGCAGCAGCCAGGCCAGCGGGTCGCCCTCGCCCACGCCGAGCAGCGCCCAGAAGTTGTCCAGCGCCAGCCACACCATCACGGCCAGCGCGATCGTGGCCGGCACGGGCGCGACCAGCCGCCGGGACAGGGTCTCGCCGCTCGGCTCGCGGGCGAAGAACACGATGATCGCGACGGAGGTCACGAAGATCAGCAGCAGCACGCCGAGGCCGCCGAACGAGCCGCCGTAGAAGAAGAGCTGCACCAGCGGGTCGAGGCCGAGGGCCGCGTACAGCACGATGACGGCCAGGCCGAGCACGGACTGCGCGATCGAGCCCGCCTGGGGCGCCCCGCTGCGGGGCCGCGTACGTCCGAAGACCGCCGGCAGCACCCGCTCGCGGCCGAGCGCGAAGAAGTAGCGGGCGGTGGTGTTGTGGAAGGAGACCATCGCGGCGAAGACGCTGGTCACGAAGAGGACCCTGGCGATGTCCACCACGGTCGTGCCCAGGTGCCCTTGGGCCAGCACGAAGATGGTGTCCGCCTGGTCGCGCCGCGCGGTGGCCACGATGTTGCCCGGGCCGATGGCGACCGTCATGGCCCATGCCGAGAGGGCGTACACGACGGCGATGATCGCCACGGACGCGTACGTGGCCAGCGGCACCGTCCGGCGCGGCTCGCGGCTCTCCTCCGAGAACACCACGGACGACTCGAACCCGACGAACCCGAGCGTCGCCAGCACCAGCAGGGCCCCCACACCCGGCACGAACAGCGCGGACGGCGAGAGGGTCTCGACGGGGTAGCCCCCGGCGGGGTTGAGCAGGTCGGCCAGGTCGAACAGGAGGATGACCGCCACCTCGGCGGTCAGCAGCACGGCCAGCAACCGCCCGTTGACGTCCACCCGCATCAGGCCCAGGACCGAGACCAGCGCCCAGGCGACCAGCGAGACCACCCACCAGGCGGGCGTGATCCCCAGCCAGGCTTCGAGCAGCGGCGTCGCCGCCGCCCCGAACACGCCGTAGAGGCCCACCTGCAGCGCGTTGTACGCGATGAGCGCCACCCAGGCGGCCGCGATGCCGGCGGGCCGGCCCAGCCCTCGGGTGATGTAGGTGTAGAACGCGCCGGCGTTGGCCATGTGCCGGGCCATCGCCACGTACCCGACCGCGAACACCGCCAGCACGGCCCCCACCACCAGGAAGGCGATCGGCAGCCCGGTGATCCCGGTGACGGCGTAGCCGTTGGTGATCACCCCGGCGACGACGGTGAGCGGCGCGGCGGCCGACAGGACGAAGTAGACGACCGAGGGCGCGCCGAGGCGGTTGGCGGCGAGCGCGCCGGCGACCGGATCGGTTCCGGCGCCGGGTGTTGCGGTACGCGTCATGGTTCTTCCAGGGGGGTGCGGAGGGTCAGGTGCGATAGGTCAGTACGGCGTCGCCCACGGCCGCGCTCACCTGGCGGCTCAGGTCGCTGAGCGGCTGGGGCATGGTGGCCAGCAGCGTGGTCAGGTAGTGACGGGCGGCCCGCCGGTCGTCCGGGTCGTCGAGCACGGTGTCGGTCAGGCCGCAGGCGTCCATGAGCGTGGCCAGCGCCATGTCCTGCGGCGACAGCGGCCGGCACTGCGCCAGCGCCAGCCGCAGCCGGGCCATGGGCCACATGGCCCGGCTGAAGTCGGTGGCGAAAAAGCGGGATTGTTTGCGTTTGAGGATTTTCGGGGCTTCGCGTACGAGCAGCCCGTCGTTCCGCAGCCGCCCGCTCACTTCTTCGACCGAACGTTGTGCGAGATAGGCCAGCCATGTCCGCACGTCGGTATGGTGCGGCGAATTCCCGAGATCGGCCAGCACCTTGTCGGCCACGTTCTCCTTGACCGGCCGCGCGTCGGTCACGTCGAGCCGCACGCCGCGCACGGCGATCCGCTGGTGCAGCACCAGCTCCCCGATCAGCGCGCCGGCCAGCCCCAGAGCCACCCCCTGCTCGTGCAGGCGCGATCTGCCCGAGCCGGTGGTATCCCAGGAGACGAGGAAGAAATCATCGGCCAGCACCTTGAATCGGTCCGCTCATTATCATCTATATAGGACAACCAGGCGGCGGGACGCCACCAGCCGAAATATCTATCAAGAACGCCGGAACCCGGGTAGACCCATTTGCCGGCAAGTCAGAAAATCGGTGGCATTAGCGCGCAATATGATGATTTATCCAATTTTTTGGTGGCCTGGGGCCATGTCCGGTTCCCTCGCCTCCCCCGCCCGGCCCGCTCTGCCGGTAAGAGCTGACGTGTCCCTTACGCGGTTGGGAGATCCACTTGTTCTGGCGTGGGGTATCGGTGCCCGTGATCACGATCAGGAGGCACGGGAATGGCGGACTTTCCCATTGTTGTCGGTGTAAATCGCACCCAGGATGGTTCCATCGCCGTCGCGGTGGGCGAGTCGGGCATGTACAGCCTGCAGAAGGAGCGGATCAGCCGCCGCAAGCACCACTGGGGCCGCCTCGGCGACCTGCCCGACCGCTACCTTCCGGCCATGCCGCTGCTGAAGGAGCCGGTGGACCTGGTCGTGGAGGGCTACTCCTCCGACACCGAGATCGAGCACGTGTGCGCGTACCAGCAGGAGACGCGCGAGACGCTCGGGCTCAAGGACGGCGCGCCGATCGTGCTGGTCTCGCACCACCTCTCGCACCTCTACAGCGCGTTCTACCCCTCGCCGTTCGAGGCGGCGGCGGGGCTGGTGATCGGCGCGCAGGGCAGTCGGGTCAGGGACTTCACCGAGCACGTCGACCTGCCGCCGGGCACCGGCGGCGACCTGCTGGAGGTGGCCTCGTTCTACCGGTGCGCGCGCGGCCGGATCGAGTGCCTGGCCAAGCAGCTCTGGGACGGGGACTGGTCCAGGCCCGCCGGGCTCGGCTGCTTCTACGCGCTGCTGACCAAGCTGTTGTGGCCCGAGGGTGAGGGCAACGAGGCGAAGGTGATGGGGCTGGCGCAGTTCGGCGACCCGGACGCGCTCGCCCTGCCCGACCTCGACGTACGCGGCCACGAGGTGCACATCCCGCCCGCCTGGACCCGGACGTTCACCCGCCGCGACGCCTTCGTGTACGAGCCGGGCGGCGAGGAGTTCCGCCGGGCCGCCAACCTGGCCGCCGCCGGCCAGCGTGCCTTCGAGCGGGCGCTGGCCGAGGTGGCCGGGTGGCTGCACGCCAGGACCGGACTGGACGCGCTGGCCTACGCCGGCGGCGCGGCCCTGAACTGCGCGGCCAACGGCCGGCTCGTCCGCGAGTCCCCGTTCCGCGAGGTGTTCGTCCCGCCCGCCCCGCACGACGGCGGCACCGCCGTGGGCTGCGCCCTGTACGGGCTCATCACGTGCCTCGGCGTGGACAGCCGCTTCCGCTGGACGGACGACTTCCTCGGCCCCCACCCGGACGAGAGCGAGATCGAGGCGGCCGTGCGCGGCCTGCCCGCCGACCTGTACGCCGAGCGGCCCGAGAACCTGGTGGACGAGCTGGCCGGGCTGCTGGAGAGCGGCCGCGTGGTGGGCCTGCACCGGGGCCGAAGCGAGTCGGGCCCGATGGCGCTGGGCAACCGCAGCATCCTCGGCGACCCGCGCAACCCGGATTTGCAGGACTACCTCAACTTCGAGGTGAAGGGGCGCGAGTGGTTCCGGCCGCTGGCGTCGCTGGTGCTGGCCGACCACGCCGAGCGGATCTTCGAGCTGGACCGCCCGGCCCCGTTCATGCAGTACACCGCCGCCGTGCGGCCGGAACACCGGGACCGGCTGCCGGGTATCACGCACGTGGACGGCACGGCCAGGCCGCAGACGGTCGAGCGGGAGAGCACCCCGTTCCTGCACACCCTGCTGACCAGGTGGAACGAGCGCACGGGCACGCCGGTGCTGATCAACACCTCGCTCAACGGCCCGGGGCA
Organism: Nonomuraea sp. KM90; assembly: GCF_052246675.1. Taxonomy (NCBI): domain Bacteria; kingdom Bacillati; phylum Actinomycetota; class Actinomycetes; order Streptosporangiales; family Streptosporangiaceae; genus Nonomuraea; species Nonomuraea sp. KM90. Next base: position 94,317 of record NZ_JBQQCB010000028.1, read on the forward strand.
GCCGCTGACCGAGGCGCCGGAGCACTCGATCGAGACCCTGCGGGAGACCGGTCTTCACGCGCTGGCGATGCCCCCGTACCTCATCCGCAAGCGCGACGAGCCCCCGCTGCCCGGGGACCGCTAGCCGACACGAAATACCAGGTCAAGGCGGGTCTTGGGAATCACGGCCGGTGCCGGGTACGGTCGATGCCATGCGCGCCTACCGCACCGGAACCGTGGCACTGGTCACGCTGGCCGTGCTGTCCGCCGGGTGCGGCGGCGGCGCGGTGCCCGCGGCGCAGGAGGCGGCGCTGCCCGCCTCGCCGCCCGCCACCCAGTCGCCGGGCACCCGGTCGCCCGCCCGGAGCCCGTTGGCCGGGAAGGTCGTGGTGATCGACCCCGGGCACAACGGCGGCAACGCCTCACACCCCGAGGAGATCAACCGGCAGGTCGACATCATCACCGGCCGCAAGGCGTGCAACACCACCGGCACGCAGACCGACGCCGGCTACCCGGAGCACGCCTTCACCTGGGACGTCGCCGGCCGGCTCAAGCCGATCCTGGAGGGGATGGGCGCCAAGGTCGTGCTCACCCGGCCCGACGACAAGGGCGTGGGCCCGTGCGTCACCGAGCGGGCCGCGATCGGCAACGAGGCCAGGGCGGACGCCGTGCTGTCCATCCACGGCGACGGCGCCGCGCCGGACGGGCACGGGTTCCACGTGATCATGCCCGGGCTGCTGCCCGGGCACAACGACGACGTGGTCAAGCCGTCCCGCAGGCTCGGGCACGACATCCGCGACGCCTACCGCAAGGGCACCGGCATGCCGTACGCCACCTACACCGCCAATCAGGGCTTGCAGACCCGCACCGACCTGGGCGGGCTCAACCTGTCGAAGCGGCCGGCGGTGTTCATCGAGTGCGGCAACATGCGCAACAAGGGCGACGCCGCCAAGATGTCCGACCCGGCCTTCCGCCAGCGCATGGCCACCGCCCTGGCCGGCGGGCTCAGGCGCTTTCTGGGCTAGCGTACGCGCGCAGGAACACCGCGACGGCGGACTCCGAGAGGCGGTCGAGGTCGGCCTCCGAGTAGTGGTCGGCGCCGCCCCAGAACATGGCCTTGTTGACCGGGATCCACAGCAGCAGGCCCACGAAGTGCTCGGCGGCCAGCTGCGGGTCGTCCGCGCGCAGCAGCCCGCGCCCGGCCAGCCGCTCGAAGGCCGTGGCCATGGTCTTGAGCGAGCGCTCGAAGCCCTGCTCGTACCAGGTGCGGCCGAGGTCGGGGAAGCGGTCGGCCTCGGCGATCACCAGCCGGCGCAGCCGCAGCAGCTCGGGCCGCATGAGCTGGTCGAGGAAGCGGCGGGCCAGCTCGCCGAGGTCCTTCGCCAGGTCGTCGCTGTCGTCGAGGGTCGCCGTGATCATCTTGGCCAGCCCCTCCACCTGGCCGGTGGTGTCCATGATGATGCTGGTGAAGAGCTGTTCCTTGTCGGTGAAGTGCTTGTAGACGGTCTGTTTCGACACGGCGGCCAGTGAGGCCACCTCGTCCATGCTGGTGCCGACGTAGCCGTTGCGCAGGAACACCGGGAGCGCCGCCTCCAGGATCTGCCTGCGCTTGCGTGCCGCCCGGCCGTCCTCTTCCGCTGCCATGACCGCCCTCTCTCGTCCGACGGAAACAGAGTACTAGACAGTTCCGTACCGATGTGAGTACTGTACCGTCTAGTTCCGAAGATGAACAAGGATGGAGACGTCATGAGCGACCTTCAGCAGCAGGTGCAGGAAGCGGCCGACAGGCTCGTCGAGTCCGGCGAGGAACGCGGGCTCCAGGTGGCCGTCTACCGGGACGGCGTCCAGATCGTGGACGTGGTCGCGGGCGTGGCCGACCCGGAGACCGGGCGGCCCGTCACCCCCGGCACGCCGTTCTACAACTTCTCGATCGGCAAGGGCGCCACCGCCACCGTCGCGCACGTGCTGGCCGAGCGGGGGCTGTTCGGTTACGACACCCCGGTGGCCGAGCTGTGGCCGGAGTTCGCGCGGCACGGCAAGGAGGGCGTCACCGTACGGCACGTGCTGTCGCACACGGCGGGCGTGCCCGGCGTGCCGCTCGACACCACGCCCGAGGACGTCTGCGACTGGGGCAAGATGGTCGCCGCGCTGGAGGACGCCGAGCTGTGGTGGGAGCCGGGCACCAAGGTGGGCTACCACGCCTACACGTTCGGGTTCCTGGTCGGCGAGATCGTCCGGCGGGCGACCGGCAAGCCCATCTCCCAGGTGCTGCGGGAGGACGTGGCGGGGCCGCTGGGCGTGGCCGACGAGCTCTACTTCGGGATGCCGGAGAAGGAGCACTCGCGGCTGGCGAGGCTGGAGGACGTGCCGATGGACATGTCGGCGTTCGGGGAGATGCCGGCGGACCTGCCGATGTTCAAGGCGGGGCCGATGACGCTGATGCCGAACGCGGAGCTGGGCAGCCGGCCCGACTATCTGTCGGCCGACATCCCCGCCGGGGGCAAGACCTCGGCCAGGGCCATCGCGCGGATGTACGCGGCGCTGCTCGGAGAGGTGGACGGGACGCGGCTGATCGCGTCCGAGCGGCTGCGCGAGGCGACGGCCGTGGTGTCGAGCGGCATCGACGAGGTCTTCGGCATGCCCTCCACGTGGGGCCTGGGCTTCGGCATCGGCGGCCCGGCCGCCACGGCGGAGGAGAGCCCGACCGTCTTCGGGGTGCCGGGGGCGGGCGGCAGCGCCGCCTGGGCCGACACGGCGACCGGCATGGCGTTCGCGCTGACCAAGAACCGGCTCACCAACGACTTCGCGGCGGCCGAACTGCTCGGCGGCATCGTCACCCGGGCCTAGCCCGGACCTGGCCCGCCCTGTGCGGGCTCAGCCGTCACGGCACAGCGGCTTGCCGCCGACCACGCAGGCGATGTCGTCCAGCTGACAGCTCAGCAGGGTGCCGTCCATGCCGAGCACCAGCACGAGGTCGCGCCGGTATGAATGGGCCAGTATGACCCTGCCGACGACACCGTTGTCCAAGATCACGGTTGGGCGGCCTGCCGCATAGTCCATGCCCTCGTGGCTCCTCTCAGGTCCGGAACGAGCCCCGCACCGGACCCGTCCCCACCAGGATGCACAGGCTCGGGCCCTGAGCGCATCGGTCGGGCGGCTGTATTTCAGGTCCGTCCGGGGAAGGACCCACTACTTGCGGGGACGACGCTACTAGTGTTTCCGGAGTTGCACCGGTGTCAGCAAAATCCCGGCATTCCTCCCTGCGGATACGCGGTGAATTGAGAACGTGTTCTATTTAGACGGTCTGACCGGTCGATGGGGCACGTCGCGCGGCGGCCGGAAACCAGCTAGTAATATGTCGCCCAAGTTGTTCGCGGCGAAGGAGACGGCCACCCGTGACCGAGCTAGAACGCGTTCCGCCCGGCGTGGACCCTAGCGTCCCGAGCTCCGCCAGGGTGTACGACTACCTGCTCGGCGGCAAGGACAATGTGGCGATCGACCGCGCCGTGGCCGAGAAGCTGCTCGCGGTCGCCCCCGACACCCGCCTCGTCGCCAGGGCCAACCGCCACTTCCAGGTCGAGGCGGTCCGGCACCTGGCCGAGCAGGGGATCCGGCAGTTCCTCGACCTGGGCACCGGCATCCCGACCTCGCCCAGCATCCACGAGACCGCCCGCGCGGTGAGCCCCGCCTGCCGGGTGATCTACGTCGACTACGACCCCGTGGTGCGGCTGCACGCCCAGGTGCTGCTGGCCGACGCCCCGGGCGTCGCCGGCATCCAGGCCGACCTGCGCCATCCGGCGGAGATCCTGGCCGACCCGCACGTCACCGGGTTGATCGACTTCGACCAGCCGGTGTGCGTGCTGATGGTCGGCGTGCTGCACTTCGTGATGGACGAGGAGGACCCGGCCGGCATCGTGGCCGCCTTCAGGAAGCGCATGGCGCCGGGCAGCCACCTGGTGGTCTCCCACGCCATGGCCGAGAGCTCCGCCGACGCCATCGCCCAGCTCCAGATGGCGACGGCGGGCTCGCCCGCGCAGGCCCGGTTCCGCACGCGGGACGAGGTGCTGCGGCTGTTGGACGGACGGGTTCGAGCTGATCGGGCCCGGCCTGGTGCCCGTCCAGGACTGGCACCTCGGTCCCGACGAGGTCCACCTCCCCCTGCTGGACGAGATGCCGAAGCTGCGCGTGGACGGGGCGGTCGGCCGGCTCAGAGCCTGATGCCCTTGATGATCCTGGCGAGCTCCGGCACGAGCGGCTCGCCGGCCATCACGGTGACGACGACGCCCTTGCGCTCCACCCAGCCGGCGTACCGGCCGTGGCCGAGCGCGCCGTCGCCCTCCTGGGTGAGCACCCGACGGCCGCCGATCTTCACGGTTGTCGTCTCGCCCGAGAACGTGCCCAGCTCCAGCGGCGCGTTCTTCAGCTGGCCGAGCCTGCGTGCCTGCGGCCAGCACACCACCCGCACCCACAGCGACCTGTGCGCCCGGTCCACGTCGTCGCGGTCGTCGGACCACTGGTAGCCGTACTCGGTCAGGCCGTCATGCCGGGACGCCACGACCCGGCCGTAGGCGAAGCCCTTGGGGAGGTGGCCGACGAGGACCCCCTTGATGGCCTTCCCGCCCCTGGGCGGCTGGTCCGACTCCGTCCGCTCCAGCTCCGCCTTGGACGGGACGGGACAGGAGGGGCGGGCGGCGGCCTGCGCGGGCACGGCGACCAGGGCGGCGGCGACGGGCGCCACGGCGAGGGCGGCCAGTACGCGATCTGTTCTCATGCCGGTGTTCGATGCGGCCGGTGGGACAAAGGTTCAGTACTGCTTCAAAGTGATGTCGGTGGCGAACTTGTCCCCCATTTTCATCATCAGATCCAGCAGGAAGCGGTATTTGAACATCCAGTTGCGCATCCGGAGGCGGGCCGGGGTGCCGGGGGCGAGGAAGGGGCCGGCGTTGCCGTTCTTGGCGACTTTGGCGTACGGGCGTATCTGGCGCTCGTACTCGGCGAAGGCCGTGCGGTGATCGCCGCCGGCCGCGGCCAGCTCGCCCGCCAGCACGTACGCGCCCACCACAGCCAGGCCGGTGCCGAAGCCGCCCAGGGTGTTGCCGTACGCCGAGTCGCCGAGCAGCACCACCCGGCCCTGGCTGTAGCGGTCGATCCTGACCTGGCTGATCGAGTCGAGATAGACGTCGCCGGAGCGCGCCACCGCCCGCATGACCGCCGGGGTCTGCCAGCCCATGCCCGCGTACGCACGCGCCAGGATGTCCTTCTGCTGCCCCATGTCGTAGCGGTCGTAGTCGAGCTGCCCGGAGGCGAAGACGAAGAACGCCGGCGCCTTCGGCCCGCCGACGGCGACCATCCTGCCGGGCTCGTTGTACATGCTCGGCACCGTCCCGAAGTCCCCCTCCACCTCCACCAGGGCGTAGTGGTGGCCGAGGTGCCGGACGAACGCGGACTCCGGGCCGAAGGTGAGGCGGCGCACGTTGGAGTGGATGCCGTCCGCGCCCACGACCAGGTCGAACGTGCGCGGGGCGGAGCGTTCGAAGGTGACGTGGACGCCGCCGGCCGTTTCGGTGAGCGAGGTGATCGAGTCGCCGAAGACGTACTCGGAGTGGGGGGCCGTGTGCTCGTACAGGAGCCGGGCCAGGTCGCCGCGCGTGATCTCCACGTCGCCGCCGGTGAACTCGCCCGGCACGACCGCCAGCCGGCGGCCGTCCGCGTCCACGATCTCCTGGTCGGTGCCGCCCGTCTGCAGGCGGCGCACCTCGTCCATGAGTCCCATGCGCCGGAGCACGGTCTGGTGGGTCTCACCCTTGAAGTCGACGGCCTGGCCACCGGGGCGCAGGGCCGGGGCCTTCTCGACGACGGTGACGGTGCATCCGTGGCGGACGAGCCAGTAGGCGAGGGCGGGGCCCGCGATGCCGGCGCCGGAGATGAGGACGTTGCTGTTTCGCATGCCACGAAGCTTCGTGAGCAGCGCTGACAGCGGGGCGACTACCGGCTGACAACGCCCCGCAGGACTGTCAGCGCCTCGTCCCGGCTCATGGCCGCGCCCCTGGCGTACGCCGCCGCGAACGCCTCGGGCCCGAGGATGCCGGTGGCACCGGCGGCGGTCACGGCCACGTCGTGATCCCCGACCACGGCCATGCCGCGCACCGCCGCCCCGACACCGAGCAACATCGCCGCCGTCTCAGCCGCCGCCTCCCGCCCCTTCCCCGCCGCCTCTCCGCTCCCCGTCCCGCGCTCCGGCTCGGCCCCTGGCCCGCTCTCCAGCCCGCTGCCCGTCCCGCGCTCCGGCTCGGGCGCCGACCCGATCGGTGATCCGGGCTCCGGCCCCGAGGTCGCAGCCCCGTGCGTCGCCTCGAAGAGGGCCTGGCCGGCCAGCCCTTCCGCGACCTCGGCGACGTCATTCGCCAGGGGCGAGCCCAGCGCGGCCGCCAGCGCCTCGGCGTGCATGCGCGCGGCCCGCTCCGCGTCGCCCTGGGCGGCCGCCAGCCGTCCCAGCGCCGTGTACACGCGTGACCGCGTCCCTCCGGCGGTGAACGCGCCGGTCTCCGAGCCGGACCGCGCCGCGTCGAGCCGCCGGGCGGCCTCGGGCAGATCGCCCTGGAGCCGCGAGATGTCCCCCAGCTGCAGCTGCACCCATGCCATCAGCTCCGGCCGGCCCAGCCGCCGCTCCAGCTCGGCCGCCCGCTCGTTGTCGGCACGGGCGGCCTCGGCGTTCCCCGCCCGCCAGTGCGCGTGGCCCCTCCTGCTCAGCACGTCCGCCAGCTCGTCGAGCGCGCCGAGCTCCGTGAACAGCCCGAGCGCCCGGTCCCACAGCTCCATCGCCCGCGGCCAGTCACCGCGCCAGCTCGCGATCAGGGCCAGCCAGTCGTACGCCTGCCCCATGCCCCACCGCTCGCCCACCGCGCCGAAGTCCGCCAGCACCCGCTCCAGCTCGGATTCCGCCTCGGCGAGCAGGCCGCCGTGCAGGGTCATCAGCGCGCTGCCGAGCCGATCGAGCGCCCGGCTCCACGGGTCGGCGCTGAGCATCCGCCGATCGTGCTCCGACATCATCCCGCCCTCGGGCGGCCCGGCGATCATGCCCCAGAGCGCCACGCCGAACCGGTAGCGCATCGGCCGGTCGAACGACCCGACGATCGCCCGTGCCCGCTCCCAGTGCGGTGACCCCGCCTCCGGTACGGCGTGCAGCACGGCCATCACGTATTCCTCGGCTCCGGCTCCATGGGCTTCATGAGCGAGGTGGTCGAGCGGCCCGGTGCCGACGGCGTCGAGCAGGCGTACGGCGTGCCGGGTGGCCTGACCGCGCCGCCCGGTCAGCCACCAGTACATGCCCAGCGCCGCCACCAGCCGCAACGCCGTGGGCCTGTCGTGCTCCACGCTCCAGCGCAGCGCCGCCTGCAGGTTGGCGTTGTCGGCCGACAACCGGGCCAGCCACTCCAGCTGCTCCTCCCGGTAGAGGTGGTCGTCGGCGCGCCCCGCGAACTCCAGGAACCAGGCGGCGTGCGCCTGCCGCAGCCGGTCCTCCTCGCCCGCCTCCGCCAGCCGCTCCAGGCAGAACAGCCGGATGGTGTCGAGCATCTGGTAGCGCTCGCCGTCGGTCTCCACCAGCGATTTGTCCACCAGCCCCGCCAGCGTCTCCGCCGGCTCGGCCATCCCCGTGTATCCGGCCGGTGCCTCTTCCGCGCCGGTCGGGTGGCAGACGCGCTCCACCGCCTCCAGGGTCGCGCCGCCGGCGAACACCGACAGGCGCCGGGCCAGTGCCTGCTCCTCGGCGTCCAGCAGGCTCCAGCTCCACTCCACCACCGCGTGCAGCGTCCGGTGGCGGGCGGCGGCGGTGCGGTCGCCGCGCGAGAGCAGCCGGAACCGGCCGTGCTCGGCCAGCCGGTCGGCGATCTCCGCCACCCCGAACGTACGCACCCGGGCCGCCGCCAGCTCGATCGCCAGCGGCAGGCCGTCGAGCGCCACGCAGATCCGGAGCACCGCGTCCAGGTTGGCGGGATCGACGGTGAAGCCCTGCCGTACGGCCGCCGCCCGGTCGGCGAACAGCCTGACCGCCGGGTAGCCGAGCGGGTCGTCGGCCCCTGGCGGCGGGGTGGGCAGGGGCGCGAGCGGGACCAGGTGCTCGCCGGTGAGGCCCAGCGGCTCGCGGCTGGTGGCCAGGACGGTCAGGCCGGGGCATCGGGCCAGCAGGTGGCGGGTGAGCGTGGCGGCCTCGTCGATGACGTGCTCGCAGTTGTCCAGCACGAGGAGCAGGTCCTGCTCGGCCAGCGCGGCGACGAGCCGGCCGGCGGCCTCGTCGCCGTCGGCGGCGGGCGGCCTGAGCGCGGGCTCCCGCAGCCCCAGCGCCCCGAGCACGGCCCGCGCCACCTGCCCGGCACCCCCGTCCACAAGCGACAGATCCACGAACACCGCCACACCGGCTCCGCTCCGGCCCGCCTGACCGGAGCGACCCGTCCCGCCCGCGCCGGTTCGGTCCTGCGGGCGGGAGTCGTCCGGCACGTCGGCGACGGTGCGACCCGTGAGTCGGGGGCCGCGCGCCACCCCGGCACCGGCCCCGCCCGTCCAATCGGAGCCCTCCGCCGGGCCGGCACTGCTCCGGCCCGCCACACCGCCCCCGGCCCGGCCCGGCAAGCGTGAGTCGGTCGGCAGGCCGGGGCCGGTGGGCAGGCCGGAGTCGGCCGGTAGATCGG